>NZ_JBHUAF010000328.1:0-9859 GCF_042789895.1 Kitasatospora sp. NPDC056783 | reverse complement strand
GGTCACCCGCGGCACCGCCGGCGGCGTTCGGGTCACCCGCGGTGCCACCGGCACCGCCCGCACCGCCACCGTTGCCGCTGCCGCTGCCGCCCGCGCCGTTGCCGTTCTTGCCGCCGCCGTTGCCCGCGCCGTCGCCGCCGCCCGAGCCGGCCTTGACGGCCTGGCCTCCCTGCACGGTGCACGGCACCGGCGCGTCCTTCTTGTCGCACGGGCTGGGCAGCGGGGCGTTCTTGAGGACGGTGAGCTCACCGGCCGAGTTGAAGGTCGGGTTGGCGCAGTTGGAGAGGGTGTCCGGGTTCACCGGGCTGGCGTTGCCGGGGATGCTCTTGGTCTGGAGCAGACCGCCCTTGACCAGGCCGCGCGGGATCGGCGAGTAGCCGAGGCCGTCCGCCTCGCCCTGGCCCTCGCACAGCACGTAGGACAGGAAGCGGCTGAGCGCGGAGCCCTTGTCGTTGTTGAACCGCGGCGGCACCGGCTGGGAGGCTCCGGCGCGCGGCACGATCACGTAGCTGTAGCTGGAGATCGGGTACGCGCGCGGGTCGTCCATGGTGTAGACGCCGTCGAGGTTCTGCTGGAGGTAGTTCGGGTCGGTCGACGGGGTGCCGTCGTCGACGCCGCGGATCTTCGCCGCGGTGAGCGCCACCGCGACGTTGGAGGCGGTCGGCAGGGAGTAGTAGCCCGCCGCGTTGAGCACCTTCACGACCGGCCAGTTGCTGCGCTTGGCGAAGGCGTACTCGTCGTAGCCGATGGTGCCCAGGTTGTTCGGGTCCTTGATGTAGCCGGCGACGGTGTCGGAGCTGCTCTGCGCGGTCATCCGGCCGGAGGCTGGGAAGAACTCGGTGTAGTCGCCGCAGGTGGTGCCGTTGACGCCCTTGCAGTACGCCTCCCACTGGCCCTGGTGGGTGTGCTGCATCCAGCGGGTGAACTGCGCGGTGGCGCCGGAGCCGTCCGAGCGGACCACCGGGGTGATCGGCAGGTTCGGCAGGGCCTTGCCGTAGTCGGCGGTGATCTTCGGGTCGTTCCAGTTGGTGATCTTGTTGGTGAAGATGTCCACCACCGTCTGGGGGGACAGCCGCAGGTCGCGGACCTGCTTGCCGCCGGTCACCAGGTTGTACATGAAGGTCGTCCCGCCGGCCGTGATCGGCACGTACGAGAAGCCGTAGACCGGGTTCTCCTTGGTGCCCTGGCCGCCGCTGCGGCGGTCACCGCTGAGGCCGGTGTCGTCCTGGGTGCGGAACGGCACGTCCGAGGCGGTGAAGTCGTCCTGCCCGAGGCTCCAGGCGTTGCGGCCGGCCGCCGAGCCGATCGGGTTGAAGTTGATCTGGATGCCCTGCGGGCCGACGTCCTGGCGCCACTGGTCGATGGCCGGACCGGCCCAGCTGGAGCCGTCCGCGTTCAGTGCGACCGAGGCCGCGTACGCCGGGACGGTCTGCCCCAGCAACAGGGAGGCCGCGGCGAGCAGCAGGGCCAGCAGCCCCGCCGCCAGTCGGGCCACGGAGCGCCTTGCGGCCTCCCAGGACATGTGAACTCCTCTGGTTCCGAGGGTGGTTGATCCGAGGGTGGTTGATCGATGGGTCGGTGTTCCGGGGGTGGTGGTACGGAACATCACTGCTTCTTCGGCTGGATGACGAACGGACGGGCGACGGCGCCCGCGGCAGCGCGCTCCATGCGCCGCCGCTGGGCGCGGGTCAGCTGGCCGGGCACCCGGCCGCCGAGCACGCGCGCGGTGACGAAGAGGATCAGCACCACGGCCATCAGCGTCATGCCGGCGGCGAAGCCGCGCGCGATCATCCCGTCGTAGGGCTGCTTGACGTAGTTCCAGATGTACAGCGGCAGCGACACCTGGTGCTCGGCGAACGGGTTGCCGTTGAACTGCGAGGTGAAGCCGGAGGTGAGCAGCACCGGGGAGGTCTCGCCGATGCCGCGCGCCATGCCGAGCACCACGCCGGTCATCAGACCGGGCCGGGCGGTGGGCAGCACGACGTTCCACACCGTGCGCCACTGGCTGCCGCCGAGGGCGTACGAGGCCTCCCGCAGGGTGCCGGGCACCAGCCGGATGACCACCTCGGAGGCCCGGGTGACGATCGGCATCATCATCACGGTGAGCGCGAGCGAAGCCGCGAAGCCGCTCTTCTCGAAGCCGAAGGTGATGATCACGACGCCGAGCACGAAGAGCCCGGCGACGATGGACGGCAGCGCCGTCATCGCCTCCACCAGGGTCCGCACCGGCCGGGCCATCCGGCCGCCGACCTCGGACATGAAGACGGCGGCGGCGATGCCCAGCGGAACGGCGAACAGCGTGGCCAGGCCGAGCTGTTCGAGCGATCCGACGATCGCGCCGAGCGCGCCGCCGGAGTCGATCGGGGAGAGCGGGCCGGTCTGTTCCATCGACTCGGTGAAGAAGTTCAGGTGGCGCGCCGCCTCCAGGCCCCGGGCCGTCACGAAGCCGACCTGGTCGATGATCAGCCCGACGACCGCGATGCCGGAGCTCCAGGCCACCACCGACACCAGGCGTTCGCGCACCATCAGGGTGCCCCACTGGAGGCGGCCCAGCGCGAAGTAGGCGGCCAGGAACAGCACGTACCAGCAGATCACGAAGCCGGACGCGCCGCTGAACGGCAGCACCCGCTCGTACAGCATCCAGTTCAGCGCGAGCGAGCCGACCAGGGCGCCGGCCACGGTGAGGACGTCCTCGGAGGTGACGCCGCCGAGGCGGACCTTCTTCTCGGGGCGGGGTTCGGCGGGCGCGGCCGGTTCCGGGCCGGCGGCGGGCCCGGACGCCGCGACCGGCGGCAGGTCGAGCGTGGTCATCGGGGAGTCCCTTCACGGTGGTTCGGGCGGCGGTCGGCCGGGCGGCGGCCGGTCGGACGGTGCGTCATGCTCAGTCCGCCGTCGAGGCGCCGGAGCGGGACCGGTTGATCACGAAGCCGGCCCCCACGTTGACCACCAGGGTGAGCACGAACAGCACCAGGCCGGCCGCCATCAGCGCGGACAGCGAGAGCTTGTCCGACTCGCCGAACCGCAGCGCGATCAGCGCCGAGATCGAGTTGGCACCGTTCTCCAGGACGTGCGTGATGGTCTTGAAGCTCGGCGAGATGATCAGCGCGACCGCGATGGTCTCGCCCATCGCGCGGCCGAAGCCCAGCATGATCGCGCCGATCACGCCGCCCTTGCCGAACGGCAGGACGACCGTGCGGACCATCCCCCAGCGGGTCGAGCCCAGCGCGTACGCGCCCTCCCGCTCGCCCTGCGGGGCCTGGGAGAACACCTGCCGGCTGAGCGAGGTGATGATCGGGATGATCATCAGGGCGACCACCACGCCGGCGATGAAGGTCGAGGAGGTGTAGGAGGTCCCGATGTCGCCGGTGCGCACCTTGAGGAAGGGGACGTACTCCCCCAGGTGGTTGGCGATCCAGCGGACGGTGCCGACGAACCGCGGCTGGAGGAAGTACAGGCCCCACAGGCCGTAGACGATGCTGGGGATCGCCGCCATCAGGTCGATCAGCGAGACCAGCGCGGCGCGCAGCCGCGGCGGCGCGTACTCGGAGATGAAGACCGAGGTGCACAGTGCCACCGGGACGGCGATGACCAGCGCGATGACGGCGATCAGCAGGCCGTTCGGCAGCACGGCGGCGATGCCGAAGTTGTGCGCGGCGGTCTGCCACTTCTGCTCGGTCAGGAAGGACCAGCCGACCGCGCGGAAGGCGTCCGTGCCGCGCAGGATCAGGAAGAAGGCGATCAGACCCATGATCGCGAACACCGAGAGCCCGGCCGTCCGCAGCACGCCGCGGAACACCCGGTCGGCCGGGGTGGCGGGGGCGGTGATGACGCGGGGAACGTCGGTGTCGGGTCCGTGATCGGGTCGGCCCGGCGCCCCGGCGGGCGACGCCGCGGGCTCGGCGGCGGCTGTCATGGCTGCATCTCCGTGCTCGGGTACGGCGGCCGGGGCTGAGCCCAGGCCCTGAGGGTGGCCCGGCGGGGCCGGAACGGCGGCCCCGCCGGGTCGTGCGACGGCGTGTGCGTCAGCTCCGGCGGCGCACCCGCGACCAGCCGGCGCGCAGGCCGTTCAGCGCCCGGTCCCCGGCCGGCGTACCGCCGAGGATCAGCGCCGCCGGGCCGCCGACCAGCAGCACCAGGCCGCCGATCAACGCCACCGGGAGCAGCAGCCGGGCCGTGCCCGAGCGGTCCGCGGCGGGCGTGCCGGCCGCGACCGGGGCGGCGGCCAGCGGGCCTCCGCTCGCGGACGGCGTGGCACCGGGCTTCGCACCGGCCGCGGCGGCGGCGGTGCCGGTGGTGCCGGTGGTGCCGGTGGTGCCGGTGTCTCCGGTCAGACCGCCGGAGGTGCCGCCGGTGAGGCCGGAGCCGGTCGTGCCGTCACCGAGACCCCCGCCGGTGGTGCCGCCGCCGTCGGCGGAGCCCGAGCCGTCGGGCGTGGTGCCCCCGGTGCCGCCCGTCCCCTCGCCGCCCTCGGCCGGCGGGGCGACCTGGTTGCCGGGCAGCTTGCCGTCCTGCGTCTCCACGTGCTTGGCCGCGTCCTGCGCCTGCTGGCGCTGGGCGCCGGTCAGCGCGAGGTAGCCCGCCGCCAGCTTGCCCGGCTCGAAGCCGTACACCTGGCCGCTGGTCGTCACGGTCTTCAGGAACTGCGAGATCGCTCCCGCCTTGGCCTCCGGCACGCCCTTGGTGGGCACCATCGCGTACTGCACGGCGGTCAGCGGGTAGGCCCGCTGGTCCCGGGAGAAGGCCGAGTCGGCAACGCCGTACGGCAGTTGCTGCACACCGGTGGTCGCGTCGGTCGGCATGTCCGCCACCGCCGACTGGAAGCCGGAGGTGTCGGGCGAGACGAACTGACCCGCCGGGTTGAGCAGTTGGGCCTCGGGCAGGGAGAAGGCCTTCGCCTGGCCGGAGTCCATGATGGTGAACAGCGTCCGCTCGCCCTTCTGCATGGCGGGGCAGCCGGAGTGGGTTCCGTCACCGGCGACCGTCGCGTTGGTGCAGTTGGGCGTGTTCTGCAGGAGCTTGCGCGCCATGTCGCCGAGCCCCATGGTGTTCGGGTTCCACTCGTACTGCTTCCAGCGGTCGTACGGGTCCTTGGTGGCGCCGACGATGCCCGAGGAGTCCTGCCGGATGAAGGACTCGACCGGGTACCCGGAGAAGGCGGGCCGCAGGTAGTAGGTGTTCACGTGCGTGCCCCACGGGTCCGGCTCGCCGTCCAGGAAGCGCACCGCGTCCGGGTCCGAGGCGATCCACGAGGTCAGCTGGTACGCCAGGTCCGTGGTGCCGCCGACCACCGTCGGGCTGGAGTTGCCGGTGTTGCAGAACCGCGGCCAGGCCAGGCCCGAGCTCGCGGGCAGCGGGTTCAGCTTGAGGAACTCCTGGTCCGCGAACACGCAGTTGGGGTTGCCCCGCACCGAGGCGATGTCCGAGCCGTCCGGGTCGTAGGACTGGGTGAGCATCTTGGCCAGCAGCCGGGCGTTGAGCTTCATGTCGCGGATCTGCCGGCCGGAGGCCGGGTCGTCCACCACGAAGGCCACCGAGATGCCCGTCGTCGCCAGCGGCGCGTAGACGTACGGCCGCGGCGGTGTCTGGCGGTCCGGCCGGGCGGTCAGCGCGACGTCCTTCCGGCCGCCCAGGAAGTCCTCCCGGGCCTGCGGCTCCCCGCCCGCCGGGCTGTACTGCAGCGAGATGGGCGCGTCGCCGTGGCAGAGACCGGCCCGCCACTGCTGCACGGCCCGGTTCGCCATCTCCAGGCCGGCCATCGTCATGTCGGAGGCCCGGTCCGGGCACGAGGACGGGGTGGCCGCGAACTCCAGCGGGATGGCGGCGCGGTTGTCCCACGCGCACTGCTCGCTGGTCGCCATGTTGTTCCAGACGTTGAGCATCCCGTTGACGCTGTCGCTCGCGGTGGGACCGCCGAAGTCGTTGTACAGGTCCGAGTCGTGGTTGGTGCAGTCGACGTCACCCGACGGGTTCCAGCTCGCGATGCTGTCCCCGCCGTAGTTCGGCACCACCACGATCGAGCACTTGTGGCTGTCGTCGCACCCCAGCGTCGGGCTCTGCGTCGATGTCCAGACCTCGATGTCCGCGACTCCCGAACCGTCCGTGCCGGTCGGGGCGATGACCATGTTGCTCACCGAGAAGTCGGGCGTGGTCAGACCGGCGGCCGGCTTCTTCTGGTTGAAGCCCTTGGCCGGATCCGCGTTGTACAGCGTGCTTCCGTAGCAGTCCGTGATCTTGGGGTCCTCGCCCCGGCACTGGTAGATCCGGACGGGGTAGAGGGCGTTGCGGTCGAGCACCGGGGTCACCGACACCGGCGTGCCGAACGGGTCCACGGTCGGGGTGAACCCGCTCCAGGACACGTGGACGACCTGGTTGGTCAGGTTCTTCGCCTGGGACACGGTGATGCTGCCCTCGGGCCCCTTCGACTGGGTCGCCGGGATCCAGACGTGCGGCCCCTTCACCGTCTTGGCGGACCCGGTTTCCGCGGCGGCGGGCGCCACCGCGCCCAGGCCGATCGGCACCACGCCGAGCGCGACCACCACCGACCACACCAGTGCGACCGCGGGCAGGCGACGTCTCCACCCCCCCGGTTCTCTCCGGGCGGGCAATCGGACTCTCATGACGGGCACCTCCGTGCGGATCCGCGCCGCCGGGTGCGCGGCGCGAGGGGGATCGGGCTGCGGGCGCGACCGGCGATTCCGGTACGCATCCATTCGGCCCGCCGCACATGGCCGGATCCGGTCGCCCACGTGTACGAGAGCACAACGCAGCGACTCCGTAGGGCACTTGTCCGGTGCACACGGGGAGGCCCGCACCTGACGGCGCGGGCCTCTCGGGGTCGGACGGCGTCAGCCGTTGACCGTCAGGGAGAAGGAGCCCACCGACTGGCCGTCGGTGAAGAACTTGGTGTTCAGCTTGGTGTCCAGGTACTGCGCGCCCACGGCGTCCACCGTGAAGTCCGACGCGTTCAGGGTCTGGGTGGTTCCGGTCTTCGCGGTCTTCAACACGCCCGCAGGAGCCAGCAGTTCGACCGGGGCGGAGCCGCCGTCCGGCACGCCGGTCAGCCGCCAGCTGTCGGCGCTGAACGCCAGCTGCTTGAAGCGCACGCTCTTGCCGGTGAAGTAGTCGATGAACAGCAGGCTGCCGCCCAGCTGCACCTCGCCGTAGTAGCCGACCAGGTTGACCGAGCCGCCGGTCACCGGGAAGTCGACCTTGAGGCCCTCGGCGGAGGTGTAGGAGACACCCGCGTCCGGCAGCGGCAGGACCACCACGCCGTTCTTCGCCGCGGCCGAGACGAAGGCGGTGCTCACGGTCGCCACGGCGGTGCCGGTGGGAGCCGGCACGGTGTCGGCGACGGCCACGCCACTCAGGGCGGTCACGGCGAGGGCGGCCGCGATGCTGCCGGCCAGCAGCCGGGCGGAGGTACGGGACATGCTGAACTCCTTGGGAGAGGAATCGAGTTGGTGCTGGTGGAACACCGGTCGAAGGACCGGCGGATCTTGGGGGCACGGCGCCGCGGCACGGGCGGTGAGCACGTTCAGCCCTGGAGGTAGGCTCCGCAGGCCGGGGTGACCAGGAAGCCGTGGCTCTTGATGTCGGCCTTGGCGGTCGCGTCGGTGCAGATCCAGCCGCTGCGGCCGAAGATCGCGCGCAGGGCGTTGCCGTGCGCGTCGCCGGCGGTGAACTCCGCGTCCCGGAAGGTGTTGTAGACCACGCGGCCGAACGCGGAGTTGGCCAGGGCCGTGTTGATGATGCCGTTGACCACCGGGGGGACCGCCGTGTTGGTGGGGCCGAGGGCGACGCCGCGCAGGCTCAGACCGCCGGGCCCGTCGGTCGCCGTTCCGTGCCCGCCGACCGTCTGGCCCACGTAGTCGCCCACCGAGTAGGGGAACACCACGTCCGGGTCGTTCAGTCGGCTGTCGGTGCCCTGGTTCTCCTCCGGACCGTCCTGCACACAGGGGCTCAGGGTCGGGTTGCCGATCGCCTTCAGGAAGTCCACCCGGGTGCCGGAGCCGGCGAACGGCAGGAAGGGCTTGATGGCGGTGGCCGGCTTGCTCGGGTCGATCTGGTTCCAGGTGGTGACGTCGCACTGGTAGATGGCCTTGAGCTGCGCCGGGGACAGTGCCTCCGGGGCGTTGCCGCCCACCTGGGCGGCCCAGGTCACCGCGTCCTTGGCCAGCACGACGAAGTCGAGGGCGGGCTGGTCTCCGACGAGCGGGCCGCGGTCGACCCGGGCGAAGTCGACCGTGGCACTGGAGTACGACCCGAGCGCCTTCGCCCCCGCCCACGCCCCGTGCGGACGGGCGATCGGGGTGGCACCCGCCTTGGTGAGGATCGTCGAGGTGCCGGTCGAGTCCCAGCTGTACAGCCGGGGCGACGTGGTGTCGCTCCGCGCCGCGAGCTGGGCGTCGTAGTCGAGGGCCAGCTGGTTCATCAGCCCCTGGGTGGTTCCCGCCCCCACTCCCACGATGTCCTGCGCCACCGGCACCGCGGGATCGGCCGACGCGCCGCCCGTCGACAACGCGGTCGTCAGCACGGCCGCCGCGGCGGCCACGAGCAGTCTCGACCCGGTACGCATGGCTCGGTCCTTTCGGAAGGTGCGGCCGACGGCCGGCGGGGGTGGCACAGGGGGGACGGGCTCCAGGGCCGGACAGGGCTAGAAGGAGGCTCCGCAGGCCGGGGTGACCAGGAAGCCGTAGCTCTTGAGGTCGGCCTTGGCGGTCGCGTTGACGCAGATCCAGCCGGTGGGGCCGAAGATGGCGCGCAGCGCGGTGCCGTGCGCGTCGGTCGCGGTCCACTCGGTGTCACGGACGGCGTTGTAGACCACGCGGCCGAAGGCGGAGTTGACGAAGACGGCGTTGATGACGCCGTTGGCCACCGGGGGGACGGGTACGTTGTTGGAGCCGAGGACGACGCCGCGCAGGGTCAGGGCCCCCGGGCTGTCCGTCGCCGTTCCGTGGCCCCCGACCGTCTGGCCCAGGTAGTCGGCCACCGAGTAGGGGAACAGCGCGTTCACGTCGTTCAACCGGGGGTCGGTGCCCTCGTTCTCCTCCGGACCGGTCTGCACGCAGCCGCCCGGGGCCGGGTTGCCGATCGCGGCCAGGAAGAACGCCCGGGTGCCGGAAGCGGTCGGCGGCAGCCACGGCTTGACGGGCTCGTCCGGCTTGCTCGGGTCGATCTGCTTCCAGGTGCGGAAGCCGACGTCGCACTGGTAGACACCCTTGAGCTGCGCCGGGGTCAGCGCCGCCGGGGCGTTGCCGCCCGCCGGGGCGGACCAGGTCACCGCGTCCCTGGCGAGCACGATCGAGCTGAAGCCGGGAGGAGGGGTCTGACTCGGCGGGATGCGGTCGGATCGGGCGAAGTCCACCGTCGCGCTGGTGGTGTTCAGGAGCGCCTGCACTCCGCCGACTGCGCCGTTCGGCCGGGTGATCGGCACGGCACCCGTCTTGGTCGTGATCGGCGAGGGGCCGGTGGAGTCCCAGCTGTACAGCCGGGGGGAGTACGGGTCGGTCAGCGAGGCGTTGTAGTCGGCCGCGAGCCGGCTCATCACCCCCTGGGTGGTCTGCGCGCCCACCCCCACGATGTCCTGGGCCACCGGAAGGACGACCGGGTCCGCCACCGCCGGCCCGCCCCACAGCGGGAGTACCGACGCGGCCACCACTCCTGCGGCACACAGCTTCGCCCTACGCATCGTCATCTTCCTGTCCTCTCCGCCGCGAACCGGGTCGATGGGCCGGCGTGCGGGCGGTAGGGGGCGTGCCAGGCGTTGACACTGATGAGATGAGTCTTCCCCGGGGTGAGGCCCGGTGAGGTGCGGGTCGGTATCAACCCCCACATCAGGGGCTGATCGCTGGCGTGGCCC
>NZ_JBHUAF010000327.1:0-9866 GCF_042789895.1 Kitasatospora sp. NPDC056783 | reverse complement strand
GCCCTCGGCCGTACCGTGGAGGGGTGCAGGCAAGGCGGCGGCGTCGTTACTACTTCGCCATGATGGGCGTGTGCCTGGGCCTGTTCGTCATGGCCTGGGGCGTGGTGCGGTTCTTCTCGGTCGGCGCGGCGATCGGCATGTGCGTGGTCGCCATGGTGATCCCGCCCGCCGCGGCGGTGTTCGCCAACAAGCGGGACCGGGACGACGACTGGTGGGACGACCCGCGCTGGGACGACCCGAAGTGGGACGAGCCCGGCCACGACCGGGACCGCCCCGACCACGAGGAGCGCCCGTAGGCGTCGGACGTCAGTACACGAGCGCCTGGACGCCGTCCGCCATGATCTCGCTGACGAAGACCTGGGCGCCCGCGATCCGGACACCCTCGACGGTGTCCTTCTGCTCGATGCCCCGCCGGACCGCGCACTGGGTGCACAGCGTCACCGAACCGGCCGCCAGGATCGACTCCAGCAGGTCCGGCAGCGGCGCCGCGTGCGGCAGCTCGAACTCCGCCGCCCGGCCCGGCAGCGCGAACCAGGAGGACTCCCCGGTCAGCCAGAGCGAGACCTCGATCCCGCTGGCGACGGCCACCGCCGCCACCGTGAACGCCTGCGAACACCGCTCCGGCGCGTCCGCCCCTGCGGTGACCTTGATGACCAGTTTCTTCGACATGGCGCCACCATAGAGCGCCCGCCGCCCCGCCCGTCCGGCATCCCCGGAACCCTTGGGCAAAGCTTGGGCAGCCGTGGGAGAACGACGCGAACGGCGACGTGGTGGGGCTCACCGCGAGCGCCCGGAGCCCGCCGGATAGAGTGAGCGGAGCAAAATCCACCACACTGTCGCCGCCTGGGAGCCCCCCGTGTCCGGTCTGGAAATCTTCTTCGACGGTCTGCTGGCCCTGATGGCCGTGCTGATCACCTGGTTCGCCGTCTTCTCGGTGATGAAGCTGTACCAGGGCCAGCGCTGAGCCTGCCGTACGGTTGAGGCAGTCCCACACCGACGACGACAGCGACCAGGAACATGATCGAGATCCCCTCTGACCTCCACAAGGACGTCGTCCCGCTCGCCTTCCTCCTCGGCACCTGGGAAGGCGCGGGCGTCTATGCCCCGCTACCGGGTGAAGGGGGCCCCGGCGCGGAGAAGTGCAACTTCGGCCAGGAGATCGTGATCCGGCACGACGGCCGGC
The DNA here is from genome assembly GCF_042789895.1 of Kitasatospora sp. NPDC056783. Taxonomy (NCBI): domain Bacteria; kingdom Bacillati; phylum Actinomycetota; class Actinomycetes; order Kitasatosporales; family Streptomycetaceae; genus Kitasatospora; species Kitasatospora sp. NPDC056783. The sequence continues at coordinate 8,683 of NZ_JBHUAF010000327.1, read as the reverse complement.
CGTTCCTGGAGTTCCGCTCCCGCACCTGGGTGCTGGACAACGAGGGCGAGAAGGTCCGTCCGCTGGAGAACGAGCACGCGTTCTGGCGGATCACCAGCAACCACGACGGCACCAGCGGCGTCCGGGGGATCGAGATCTCCTCGGTCCGCGACGACGGCACGGTCGAGATCTGGTACGGCGAGCTGGCCGACGGCAAGCCGCAGGTCGACGTCTCCACCGACGCGGTGGCCCGGATCGAGGGCTCGCCGGAGTACTCGGGCGGCAAGCGGCTGTACGGCTTCGTCAACGGCGAGCTGCTCTGGGTCGGCGAGAAGGCCGCCCCGAACGTGCCGCTGCGCCCGTACATGTCCGCGCAGCTGAAGAAGGTGCTCAGCCCGGCCCAGCTGATCAAGGACATCAACGACCTGCCGGACGACGGCATCGCCTTCTTCAAGTAGGAGGCCGGGCGGCCGGACTTTCCGTGCACGAGGTAGGGACCGGCCGGGCGGCCGGTCCCTACACTTGCCTCAGGACCCCCGACCTTGGCAGGGACAGCACCGTGGCGGACACCGGCACCACCGACTGGCAGCTCTCCGGCGACTGGAAGAGCGACCTGCGCGAGCGCGGCTACCGCCTCACCCCGCAGCGGCAGCTCGTCCTGGAGGCCGTCGACGAACTCGACCACGCCACCCCCGACGACATCCTCTGCCACGTCCGCCGGACGGCCAGCGGCGTCAACATCTCCACCGTCTACCGGACCCTGGAGCTGCTGGAGGAACTCGGCCTGGTCTCGCACGCCCACCTCGGCCACGGCGCCCCGACCTACCACCTGGCCGGCCGCCACCACCACCTGCACCTGGTCTGCCGGGACTGCGAGCAGGTGACCGAGACCGGCACCGAGATAGCCCAACCGCTGATCGACCGCCTGCGCGAGCGGCACGGCTTCGACACCGACCTCAAGCACTTCGCCATCTTCGGCCGCTGCGCCGACTGCACCGCCAAGCTCGCCGGGGACCGGCCGTAAGCTGGCCGGTATGACCGGTGTGAAGAGCCCGCTGCTTTCCCTGCCCGGAGCCGTCCCCGCCGAGGGGCCCGACGAGGGTGTCGCCGCCCACTACGGCGACATCTTCCGGGAGCAACGCAACCTGTCCCGGGGCACCGGCTTCGTCGACCTCTCGCACCGCGGCGTGGTCACCGTCACCGGCGCGGACCGGCTCTCCTGGCTGCACCTGCTGCTCACCCAGCACGTCAGCGAACTGCCGCCGCAGCAGGCCGCCGAGGCGCTGGTGCTCTCCCCGAACGGGCACGTCGAGCACGCCCTCTACCTGGTGGACGACGGCACCACCACCTGGGCGCACGTCGAGCCGGGCACCCAGGAGGCGCTGGTCGCCTACCTGGAGGGCATGAAGTTCTTCTACCGGGTGGAGGTCGCCGACGCGACCGCCGAGTACGCCGTGGTCCACCTGCCGGCCGGCTCCACCGGCTCCGTCGAGGGTGTCGCCGCCGTCCGCGAACTCCCCTACGGGCGCGACCTGTTCGTGCCGCGCGGCGAGCTGGAGCGGCTCACCGCCGGGTACGGCCCGGCGGCCGGGGTCTGGGCGTACGAGGCGCTGCGGATCGAGGGCCACCGGCCCCGGCTGGGCTTCGAGACCGACCACCGGACCATCCCGCACGAGGTCGACTGGCTGCGCACCGCCGTCCACCTCCAGAAGGGCTGCTACCGCGGCCAGGAGACCGTCGCCCGGGTGCACAACCTGGGCCGCCCGCCGCGCCGGCTGGTCTTCCTGCACCTGGACGGCACCGAGGAGACGCTGCCCCCGCACGGCACCGAGGTGCGGCTGGCGGCCGATCCGGACGGACGGGCGCTGGGCTTCGTGACCTCCTCGGCCCGGCACCACGAGCTGGGGCCGATCGCGCTGGCGATCGTCAAGCGGAACGTCCCGGTGGACGCGGTGCTGCTGGCCGGGACGGTGCCGGGCACCCAGGACGTGATCGTCCCGCAGTAGCGGTCCGCGGTCTCAGACCTCGACGAGGACGGTGAACGGGCCGTCGTTCACCAGCGCCACCCGCATGTCGGCGCCGAACCGGCCCGTCTCCACTACGGCGCCCAGGTCCCGCAGCCGCGCCACCACCTCGTCCACCAGCGGCTCGGCGACGGGGCCGGGGGCGGCGGCGTTCCAGGTGGGGCGGCGGCCCTTGCGGGCGTCTCCGTAGAGGGTGAACTGGCTGATCACCAGCAGCGGGGCGCCGAGGTCCGAGCAGGACTGCTCCACGCCCTCGTCGTTCGCGGGCAGCAGCCGCAGGCTCCAGAGCTTGCGGGCCAGCTGGGCGGCCTTGGCGGCGGTGTCGTCGTGGGTGACGCCGACCAGGACGCAGAGCCCGGGCCCCTCGATCGCGCCGACGGTCTCACCGGCCACGGTCACCCGGGCCTCGGTCACTCGCTGCACCACTGCTCGCATGCCGCCATTGTGCCGGAGCGCCGTACGGCCCCCGGAGGGCCCCCGGCGCCGGGCCGCGCCCGTTCCACGCCCGTCCCGTGCCCGCCGGGGCGGCCGGCCACGGCGCACACCAGGGGCGCGCGCAGAGGTGGTGCACGCCGTGGTGTGCGCGCCTGCGCGGAAGCGGGCGCCACTCTTCCTGCGGAAAGGCCCGGTCATATCAGCCACCCCCGTTCGCCAGGGGGCCGTTCGGGTGCACGGGCGGTGCGCGTGCGCCGGGAGGGGTGGCACGCTGGTGGACCGTACGAAGGGTCCGGGGCGCCAGGAGGTCCGCCGCGCCGGGCCGGGGTCCGGCCGGGCGGCCGAGCCGGCGGGCGGCCGTGGCCGGGCCGGAACCTCCGGGGCTCCCGGACGGCCGGTGGAAGCGGGGCCCGTCGGGGGACGGGACGGACCGGCGGCAGCGACGGGGTGCCGCGAGCGGGCGGGATCGGACGACGTCAGGTGGTTGGGTGATGGACGCGAGCAGCGCGGCGCGGGACCGGTCCGGGCCGGTGGTGCGGGCCCTCGGGGGCCCGTACGGCCGGGCGCCGGGCGCGCAGGACGAGCCCGACCTGGAACGGCTGGGCCTGGACCAGCTGCGGGTGCTGCGCCGGGAGACCCTGGAGCAGGAGGCCGACCTGTCCTACCTGCGGCGGCTGCTGCACGGGCGGATGGACATCCTGCGCGCCGAACTCGACCGGCGGCCCGGCGTCGGCCCGGTCCGTCCGGCCGGCCCCTCCGGTCCGTCCGACCCGGCCCCCGGCGACCTGCTGGACCGGCTGCCGGCCATCCTGACCGACGCGCCCTCCAGCGTGCGGCGCTCGGCCCGGCACGTCACCCTCGGCCCGCCGCGCACCGAGGAGTCCCGGCTGGAGGCGGACACGCTGATGGGCGACGTCCAGCTCGCCGATCTGGCGGCGCACCCGGCCGAGGAACTGCTGGCAGCCCTGGAACGGCTGCGGGCGCACGAGCGCGAGGTGTCCGGGCGGCGCAGGCGGCTGCTGCGCACCGCCGACGGTTGCAGTGCCGAGATCACCCGCAGGTACCGTGATGGGGAAGCACGGGTCGACGACCTGCTCGCAGGGGGGCCGCTCTGACCGGGTGAGCCACCGCGGGCGGTGGGCCCGGCTCTCTCCCGGCCCCACCCTCGCCCCGGAAGGCTCATCCGCCATGTCCCTGCCCGTCACCGCGCCCGTTCTCGCCGAGGTCGTGCGCTCCGGTTTCGTCGAGGGCCGTCACCGCGGCTCCCTGGTGCTGCTCGCGGCCGACGGCTCGGTCGAGTTCGCGCTCGGCGATCCGGACGCGCCGGTCTTCCCCCGGTCGACGGCCAAGCCGTTCCAGGCGGTGGCCACGCTGCGGGCCGGGCTGGCGATCGAGGGCGAGCTGCTGGCGCTGGCGGCCTCCAGCCACTCCGCAGAATCGTTTCACCTTGATGGTGTGCGGACCATCCTCGGCTCCGCCGGGCTCGACGAGTCGGCCCTGCGCACCCCGGCCGACCTTCCGCTCGACGAGACCGAGGCGGAGCTGCGGCTCGCCTCCGGCGGTGGCCGGGCGCCGATCCTGATGGACTGCTCCGGCAAGCACGCCGGCTGGCTGGCCGCCTGCGTGGCCAACGGCTGGGACACCGAGAGCTACCTCGACCCGGCCCACCCGATCCAGCGGCTGGCCCACGAGGCCCTGGAGGAGGGCACCGGCGAGACGGCCGCGCACGCCGGGACGGACGGCTGCGGCGCGCCGCTGCTGGCCGTCACGCTGACCGGCCTGGCCCGCGGCTACCGCGGCCTGGTGCTGGCCGCCGAGGGCACCGAGCGGCGCCGGGTGGCCGACGCGATGCGGGCCCACCCCGAGTACGTGGCCGGCACCCGCCGGGCCGACACCTGGCTGATGCGGGCGGTGCCGGGGGCGCTGTCCAAGATGGGCGCCGAGGCCGTCCAGGTGGTGGCGCTGCCGGACGGTCGGGCGCTGGCCTTCAAGATCGAGGACGGCACCGAGCGGGCCCGCGGCCCGGTGCTGGCCGCCGCGCTGCGCCGGCTCGGGGTGACCGGGGCGGACGAGACCCTCGCACGGATCGGCGCGGCCCCGCTGCTCGGCGGCGGCGCCCCGGTCGGCGAGGTGCGGGCGGCGTTCTAGGGCCCGCCCGGGTCCCGCCCGGGGTCCGGGGGCCGGGGCCAGGGGCCGTCCGCCGGGGTGCGGGCGGAGCCGGGCCGGTGCACGGTGGACCGGGGGCCGTCGCACAGCGCAGGGAGTCCGCCATGACCGACCACGTGTACCGGGTGACCGAGATCGTCGGGTCCTCGACCGAGAGCGTCGACGCCGCGATCCGCAACGGGGTGGAGCGGGCCTCCCGGACGCTGCGCAACCTCGACTGGTTCGAGGTCTCGCAGGTCCGGGGCCACCTGGAGGACGGCCGGGTCAAGCACTACCAGGTGTGCATCAAGGTCGGCTTCCGGCTGGAGGAGTGACCCGGTCCGGCGCACCGCCCCCGGACACGACAGGGGCCGGGACCCGCGGACGAATCCGCGGACCCCGGCCCAGGCTGTCCCGACCTACCTCGAACTGCCCTGGATCGAACGAGATCGGAACGACGGCTCAGTGGCCGCCCTGCTCCGCCAGTCGCTTGATCGAAGCGGTGACCTCGGCCTCGGCCTCGGCGCGGCCGACCCAGTTGGCGCCCTCGACGGACTTGCCCGGCTCCAGGTCCTTGTAGACCTCGAAGAAGTGCTGGATCTCCAGGCGGTCGAACTCCGACACGTGGTGGATGTCGCGCAGGTGCTCCCAGCGCGGGTCCGTCGCCGGGACGCAGAGCAGCTTGTCGTCGCCGCCGGCCTCGTCGGTCATCTGGAACATGCCGATGGCGCGGCACTTGATCAGGCAGCCCGGGAAGGTCGGCTCGTCCAGGATGACCAGGGCGTCCAGCGGGTCGCCGTCCTCGCCGAGCGTGCCCTCGACGTAGCCGTAGTCGGCCGGGTAACGGGTCGAGGTGAAGAGCATCCGGTCGAGCCGCAGACGGCCGGTCTCGTGGTCGACCTCGTACTTGTTGCGAGAGCCCTTAGGGATTTCGATAAGGACGTCGAATTCCAACGGTTCCTCCAAGGTAGGGACTGACAGAATCCAAGTGTCTCCTACGGGAGTGAGTGCTTGGGAAAGGGGCCGGTCGGTGGGAGCAGGGGGCGGGGTGGCGCGTCGCCGCGCGGGGACGGCCACGGGGACGGCCGCGGGGCTGTTCGGGGCGGCCCTCCTGGTCGTCAGCACGGTGCTGACCGCGGGCGGAGCGCACGCGCAGCCGTCCCCCTCCACGGGCGGGCACAGCGCGGGTCACGGCGAGGACGCCGACCACGACGGGCGGGGCGGCCACGACGGACACGGGGGCGGCCACGACCGGCGCGGGGGCGACCACGGGAAGGGCGACGCCAGGCTCCGGTCGAGCGACGGCCCGAGCGCCGCACCCTCCCGCCGGGGCGCGCCCGCCGCGGCCTCCGCGCCCCCCGCCGCCTCCGCGCCCGGTGGCGGCGGATCGCCGCTCGCACGCCCGGCCCTCGCGTCGGGCGCCGTCCTGGCGGCGGCCGACGGCGGCCCGGACGCGACCCTCCCCACCGCGCAGGGCCTCCAGCAGGCGCTCGCCGGGGCCCTGGCCGACAAGAGCCTCGGCGAGGTCGCCTTCGCCGTCGCGGACGCCGCCTCCGGCCGACTCCTGTACGGCTCCGGGGAGAACACTCCGGCGACCCCCGCCTCCACCACCAAGCTGGCCACCTCGGTCGCGGCGCTGTCCCTCATACCGGGCGACACCCGGCTGACCACCCGGGTGGTCCGGGGCACGGACCCGGGCACGATCACCCTGGTCGGCGGCGGCGACCCGACGCTCACCGCGCTGCCCGCCGACCAGGTGCGGATAGGCGGCCAGCCGGCCGACGCCGACACCGCCCCGGCCTCCCTGGACGCCCTCGCCCAGCGGACCGCCGCGGCCCTCAAGAACCTCGGCACCACCGCGGTGCGGCTGGACTACGACCTGTCGATGTACGCCGGCGGCCCGCGGCACGGGAACCACGACGGTCAGAACATCGCCCTGGTGCAGCCGCTGATGGTGGACGAGGGCAAGGTGGACCCGAGGAGCCGGGACGACGCGCCGGACCGGGTCGCCGACCCGGCGGCGGCGGCCGCCGACGCCTTCGCCGCGCTGCTCGGCGACCGCGGCATCACGGTGACGGGCAAGCCCGGGCTGGCCGCCTCGCCCGCCCCCGCCCCGGCCGCCCCCGGCACGGTCCTCCTCGGCAGCGTCGACTCGCCGACCGTCGCCCGCCTGGTCGAACGCCTGCTGACCACCTCCGACAACCAGCTCGCCGAGGCGATCGCCCGTCAGGTCGCCCTCGCCGCCCACCAGCCGGCGAGCTTCGAGGGGGCGGCGGCCGCCGTCGCCCAGGAGCTCGCCCGGCTCGGCGTTCCGACGGGCGACGTGGTCCTCCACGACGGCAGCGGCCTGCACCCGGGCAACGCGGTACCGCCCGCGGTCCTGGTCCGACTCCTCGCCCTGGCCGACGCCGAGCAGCAGCCCGCCCTGCGCCCGGTGCTCACCGGTCTCCCGGTCGCCGGCTTCACCGGCACCCTCGACAAGCGCTACGGCTCCGCTTCCGGCTCGGCCGACGCCGCCGGCCTGATCCGCGCCAAGACCGGCACCCTCAGCGGCGTCAACACCCTCGCGGGCACCGTCGTCGACGCCGACGGCCGGCTCCTCGCGTTCGCCGTCATGACCCGAACCGCCGCCCCCGCCGACACCGCCCGGGCCGCCATGGACCGCCTCGCCGCCCGCCTGACCACCTGCGGCTGCCGCTGACCGACCCGGTGCTCCGCACTCCGCGCGTTCGCCCGGGTCGGTCCCGGGCCCGCGCCACCCCGCCCGGCCCGCCGCCGGACCGCCCCGGCCCTCGGCGCGGCCCTCCGGACCGGCCCCGCGTCGGCGGGCCGTCGGCGGGGGAGAGGTGTTCACGGCGGGTGGCTGCCGTTGGTGGTGGGGAGCACGTACGGTGAGGGCATGACGAGCGCGAGTGGCGGTGCTGACATGGTCGACTGGAACCTCGCGGTCGCAACCGCGACCAGATTGGTGCGGCCGGGGCCGGAAGTGAGCCGGGAGGAAGCGGCGGCGGTGGTCGCCGAGTTGCGCCGGCACGCCCTGGCGGCGGAGGAGCACGTGCGGGCGTTCACCGGCATGCGCTCGTCGAGCCTGTCCCAGGCCGCGGCGACGCCGGTGCTGGTGGTGGACCGCCCGGGGTGGGTGCGGGCCAACGTGGCGGGCTTCCGGACGGTCGTCCAGCCGCTGGTGGAGAAGCTCCAGGCGCGACGGGCGAACAGCGCGACGGCCGGGGTGTTCGGCGCGGTGGGGGAGAAGGCCACCGGGATCGAGGTCGGGGCGCTGCTGGCGTTCCTGGCCACCAAGGTGCTGGGCCAGTACGAGACCTTCGCGCCCGCCGAGCCCCCGCTGGAGGCGCCGGACAGCCCGGCCGCGCTGTTCGACAAGCCCAGGCTGGGGCCCGACGGCCCCGGGCCGGGCCGGCTGCTGCTGGTGGCGCCGAACATCGTGCACGTCGAGCGGGAGCTGGACGTCGACCCTTCCGACTTCCGGCTCTGGGTCTGCCTGCACGAGGAGACGCACCGGACGCAGTTCACCGCGGTGCCGTGGCTGCGCGATCACATCCAGTCCGAGGTGCAGTCGTTCCTCGCGGAGACGGACGTCGACCCGGGTGCCCTGCTGGAGCGGCTGCGGGACGCGGCGGGAGCCTTCGGCGGGCTGCCGGGCGGCGGCCGGGAGAGCGCCTCCTCCGGGAACCTGCTGGAGATCGTCCAGTCGCCCGCGCAGCGCGAGATCCTGGGCCGGCTGACGGCGGTGATGTCGCTGCTGGAGGGCCACGCGGACGTGGTGATGGACGGCGTCGGGCCGGCCGTGGTGCCGACGGTCGCCGAGATCCGGGAGAAGTTCCAGCAGCGCCGGGACCGCGGCGCCAACCGGCTGGACCTGCTGCTGCGCCGGCTGCTGGGCATGGACGCGAAGCTGCGCCAGTACCAGGACGGCGCGGTGTTCGTGCGCGGCGTGGTGGAGCAGGTCGGCATGGAGGGGTTCAACCGGGTGTGGACCTCCCCGAACACCCTGCCGACCAAGGACGAGATCCACGACCCGGCCGCCTGGGTGGCCCGGGTGGCCCGCTGACCGCGCGTCCGTGGCGCGGGCGCGCCACGGA
>NZ_JBHUAF010000326.1:0-9886 GCF_042789895.1 Kitasatospora sp. NPDC056783 | reverse complement strand
ACCGCCAGCGCGCCGTCCACCGCGACCTGAAGCACGGCACCAGCTCCGCCGCCCCCGACGACCTCGCCCAGCTCGCCGACAAGGTCGAGCCGGGCGTCGAGTTCCCGGTCAAGCTCGCCTTCAACCAGGCGGCCCCGAACGTCCAGGTGCCGGGTGACGCGCTCAAGCTGACCGGGGACCAGCTGCTGGGCCTGGTGAGCGGCCTGGCCGACGCGGGTGCCGAGAACGGCGCCGACGCCGAGGACCTGGGCGGCTTCCTGAACGGCGAGCCGCTGACCGACGCCCAGCTCAAGGAGCTCGCCGGGCTCGGCCTCGACGAGGAGATGGCGCGCACCTACAACCACGCCGGCCTGGGCTTCGAGGACATCAAGCGGATCGCCCGGAAGCCCTCCCCCGCCCACGCGTGAGCGTGACCCCCGGGTGGACGTGACCCCCGGGTGACCGTGCCGACCGGTCGACCGCGTCAGCGCGGTCGGCCGGTCGCGGGTTCCCGGTCGCGGGTCGGCGGTCAGGTGCCCGGCGGCCCGCCGGGGCCCGTCCTGGGCGGCCCACCCAGCCGTACGGCTCGCGGACCCCGACTGCTCAGGCGTGGGAGTGCTCAGACCCGGACGTGCTCAGGCGTGGGCGGCCGCGCACTCCGGGTGGCCCCAGGAGCTGCCGACCTTGGTGATCTTGTCGCCCTTGCCGTACGGGCGGCTGCACGGGCAGGTGCCCGGGAAGCGGGCGTTCAGGGTGCGGGAGGTGCCGGTGCGCTTGGCCGTGCCGCCGCCGCTGGTGGCAGCGCCGGTGCCGGCGGCCCGCGGGCTACGCGCCTTCGGGGCCTTCGAGGCGGCGGCCGGGTCGGGGACCGGCAGGTCGGCGGCGGTGCCGGAGGCGTCCTGCTGGGTCCGGGCGGCGTCGCTGGCGGCCTTGTCGGCGATCGCGTTCAGCGGGTCGCCGTCCACCTGGTGGGCCGGCACGTAGACGAAGGTGACGTCCCGGCCCTCCAGCAGGGCGTCGATCGCCTGGATCAGCTCCTGGTTGGCCACCGGCTTGCCGGCCGCCGTCTTCCAGCCGTTGCGCTTCCAGCCCTTCAGCCACTTGGTCACCGAGTCGCGGGTGTAGGTGCTGTCCAGCCGCACCTCCAGCGGCACCGCCGGGTCCGTCGAGGCCAGCAGCTCGCGCAGCGCCGTCAGCTCGCCCACGTTGTTGGTGCTGTGCCCGAGGGCACCCGCCTGCCAGCGCTGGGGCACCCCGGCGGCGTCCGCGACCACGTAGGCCCAGCCCGCCGGACCGGGGTTGCCCTTGGCTGCTCCGTCACACGCTGCAATGACTCGTTCGACCATGCCCCGATCATGCCTGGTCGGACGGCCCGGAGCCAAAGCCGGTCAGCCGCGCAGGAGCGGCAGCAGCAGCGCGGCCGACCAGCTGAAGTTGGTCGCGTTGCGTCCCTCCCCGGTCAGCGGATCGTAGTTCTCCCGCACCGGGCCGTCCCCGGACAGCCCGGCGGCACCGGCCAGCAGCCGCTCCACCGTCCGACGGGCGTCCTGCTCCCAGCCGTACCGGCGCAGTCCTTCGACGGCGAAGTAGGTCTGGTCGAGCCAGGCCAGGCCGCGCCAGTAGCCGGCCGGGTCGAAGGACGGCGAGCTGCGGGCCACCGTCGGGAAGGGCAGCGGCGTGCCGAACTCCGCCGGGTCCAGCAGCAGCCGGCGCACGGTGCGGGCCTGGGCGGCGGTGGCGGTGCCCGACCAGAGCGGGATCGCACCCTCGATGCCGCGGCCGCGGGCGGTGAGCCGGGCGCCGGTGGCCAGGTCGGTGTCGTGGAACCAGCCGGTGGCCTGGTCGTACATGGTGTCGCGCACGGCGGCGTCGATCCGCTCGGCGCGGGCGCGCAGCCGCTCGGCGGTGGGATGGTCGCCCAGTTCGGCGGCGATCAGCGCCAGGTGGCGGTGGTCGGCGGCGAGGTAGGCGTTGAGGTCGACCGAGCGCTGGTCGAGCGACCAGCCGAACAGGGTGCCGGCGGCGTCCCGGTTGGGGACGACGGAGGCGGTGTCGAAGCGCGGGGCGTTGTCCATCCCGGACTCCCAGGCCGCCGCCTCCCGGCAGTCCTCCGGGGTCGCGTTGGCCGGGTCCGCGGTGGCGCCGTACTCGCACAGACCTTCGCCGAGGTGGTCCCGGGTGCGGTACCACCAGTCCTGGTAGGCGGCCAGTTTGGGCAGCAGCTCGCGCAGGAAGGCTCGGTCACCGCTGCGCCGGTAGACCTCCCAGACCGCCCAGGAGGCCAGCGGGGGTTTGGAGTTGCGTTCGTTCCAGTTGCCGCCGCCGGTGCTCGGGTCGTTGTAGAAGACGCAGTCGGGGACCATGCCGGCGTCCGGTGAGCCTGCGGGGAGCTGGTGGTCGAACACCGCCCGGATCTGGTCGGCGGCCAGGCCTGGCGCGAAGGCGGCGGTGCCGACGGCCTGTTTCCAGGTGTCCCAGGCCCAGACCCCGCTGAACCACTTGTAGGAGAGGGTCGGGGTGACGGCGTCGTGCCGGATCCGCCCGGCGGGGCCGCGCCAGTTGGTGACCAAGGTCTGCACGCATTTGACGGCGGTGCGGCGGCGGGCGGCCGGGACGCCCTCGGTGGCCCGGGCCAGGTACCCGGCCCAGCGGGCGGCGCCCCGGGCCGCCGTCCGGTCGGGGGCGCGCAGCGCGGCGTCGGCCTCCCCGGCGGCGCGGGCGTACTCGGCCTCGGTGAAGGTGTAGCTCTCGGTCCAGTCCAGGCTGCGGCTCTCCCCCGGTGCCAGCCGCACCGGTTCGGCGAGTTCGGTGCGGTGGCCGTCGCCGTCGGCGCTCAGGGCGACCCGGACGGGGCGGGCGTGGCGGACCGCGAAGCGCTCGGTGCCGTCGGTGAGGTAGTCCCAGGTCTGCCGGACCTTCGCGAAGCGCACCTCCACGCCGCGTTCGGCGGCGGCCAGTCGGGGTGCCGTGCGCTGCGGGCCGGTGGCGGGGCGCAGCAGCCGGCCCGTCCAGGCGACGGCCAGGGTGCGTGCGGCCGGGCCGGTGTTGGCGAGCCGGGCTCGCAGCAGGGCGGTCCGGTCGCCGGCGAAGCGCAGTTCCAGGGTGAGGGCGAGGCCGGCGCCGAGGTCGTGGGTGAGGCGCAGCAGGCCGGGCAGTGAGGTGGCGCGCGGGGGTGCGCCGGCGGCGAGGTCCAGGGGTTGGCCCTGTTCGGTGAGCTGGAGGCGGCTGAGGCCGTCGCTGAGCCACCAGGGGTACTCCTGGGCGAGGTACAGCGGGCCGGTGAAGCCGCCGGGCTGGTCGCCGGGGCGGGGCAGGGCGTAGGCGTGCCAGGCTCCGAGGTCGGCGAAGACGGTGATCGGGTTGTTGCCGCGGGCGTCGCCGGGGTAGGCCTGGGCGGGGGTGCCGTGCAGGTCGAGGACGTCGGTGTAGCGGTCGTCGGTGTAGCGGTCGTCGGTCGGATCCGCCGTGTCGCCGGGATCGGCCTGGGCGGCGGTCGGGGCGGCGAGGGTGCCGGCCGCGGCGAGGGCGGCGGAGCCGGCCAGGAAGTGGCGGCGGGTCAGCGGGTTCATGCGCGCTCCTGGGCGGCGGGGAGTCGGATGACGGCGGCGCCGAGCGGCGCGAGGGTGAGGGTGTCGCCGGTGGGGGTGCCGGTGAGCAGGTCGGTGCCGGTGAGCGGGTCGGTGCCGGGTGTGCGGAGCGGCACCTGGCGCTCCTCCGGGCCGTGGTTGAGCAGGAAGAGGTAGCCGGTGCCGTCGGCGGCGTGCCGCCGGGTGGCCTCGACGCCCGGCGGCAGGCCCGGCAGTTCGGCGTTCAGCCCGGCTTCGGCGAGCGGCAGGTCGAGCACCGGGCCGACGTCGGCGCCGAGGTGGCAGCTCAGGTACCAGGCGCTGCCGGCGCCGTACCGGTGGCGGGTGACGGCGGGGAGGCCGGTGAGCGGGCCGGAGGTGTAGCGGGCGAGGGTCTCGGCGCCCTCGGTCTCTATCCATTCGCTCCAGTGCTCGGCGCGCAGTTCGGTGCCGCCGGGCTCGGTGCCGTCCGGCTCGGTGCTCTCTGTCTTGGTGCCGTCCAGCCGGACGGCTGTGGTCGTGCCGTCCGGGATCGGCCAGTGTTCGTCCACCACGATCCCGAGCGGTTCGCGCAGCGGCCCGGGGTGCCCGCCGGGGTGGATGTGGTCGTGCCGGTCGGCGATGCCGCTGAACGGGCCGCAGACCAGCCGGCCGCCGCCCCGGACGTAGCGGGTGAGCCGCTCGGCGGTGGCGGTGTCGAGCAGGTAGAGGTTGGGGGCGAACAGCAGCGGGTAGCCGTCGGGTTCGGCGCTGGGCGGAAGGAAGTCGACGGTGATGCCGCGCGCGTGCAGCGCCGCGTACCAGGGGCGGAGCAGGTCGAGCCAGCGCATCCGGCCGGAGGGGTGGTCGTCCAGTTCCAGCGCCCACCAACTGTCCCAGTCGAGCAGCACGGCGGCCTGCCCGCGCAGCCGGCTGCCGGCGATCTCGCCGAGGCGGCGCAGTTCGGCACCGAGGCGGACGGTCTGCCGCCAGCCGCGCGCGGCGGTGCCCCGGTGCGGCAGCATCGCGCTGTGGAACTTCTCGGCGCCGGCCACCGAGGCGCGCCATTGGAAGTGCAGCACGCCGTCGGCGCCCCGGGCCAGCGCCTGGAGCGACCAGAGGCGGTGGAGGTCGGGGGGTTTGGGCACGTTGACCGGACGCCAGCTGACCGCGGAGGGGGCCTGTTCCATCAGCAGCCAGGGGCGGCCCCCCTTGAGCGAGCGCATCAGGTCGTAGTTCATCGCGGCGTTGACGTGGGCGCGCGGGTCGGCCGGGTCGGGATAGGCGTCGTCGGAGACGAGGTCCTCGTGCCGGCTCCACTCCCAGTAGTCGAGGGCCTTGAGCATCGACATGAAGTTGGTGGTCACCGGGACGCCCGGCGAGACCTCGTCGAGGACGGCCTTCTCGGCGCGGTGCAGGGCGAGCAGCGCGTCCGAGCAGAACCGGCGCCAGTCCAGCAGTTGGGTCGGGTTGACCGGGCCGGGCGCGGTGCGCGGCGGCTCGATCTGCTCGAAGGAGTTGTAGTGCTGCGACCAGAAGGCGGTGCCCCAGGAGCGGTTCAACTCATCGACGGTGCCGTGCCGTTCGCGCAGCCAGCGGCGGAAGTCGGCGGCCGAGGCGGGGCAGAAGCACTCCTGGACGTGGTCGCCGTACTCGTTGTGGATGTGCCACAGGGCGAGCGCCGGGTGGTGGCGGTAGCGTTCGGCGAGCGCGCGGGTGAGCCGGACGGCGGCCTCCCGGTAGGCGGGCGAGGAGGGGCAGTAGTGCTGGCGCGAGCCGAACTCCAGCCGGATCCCGTCGGCGGTGACCGGCAGCAGTTCGGGGTGGGCGCGGACCAGCCAGGCGGGCGGCGAGGCGGTGGCGGTGGCCAGGTCGACGGCGACGCCGTGCCGGTGGACCAGGTCGAGCAGCCGGTCCAGCCAGCCGAAGTCCCAGCTGTACGCGTCCGGTTGGAGCCTGGCCCAGGAGAAGACGCCGACGGTGACCAGGTTGACCCCGGCCTCGGCCATCAGCTTCACGTCCTCGGCCCACACCTGCTCGGGCCACTGCTCGGGGTTCCAGTCCCCGCCGTACAGCAGACCGGGCACCCGGGTGAGGCGGTCCATGGTCATCCCTTCAGGGCTCCGCCCAGCAGGCCCGCCACGAACTGCCGCTGGAAGAGCAGGAAGAGCACCATCAGCGGGAGCGTGGCCAGGAAGGAGCCGAGCATCAGGCCGGAGTAGTCGACGTGGGTGAGCCCGGTCAGCGTGTTGAGCGCCACCGGCACGGTGTACTTGTCCTCGGTGTTGAGCATCAGCAGCGGCCAGATGAAGCCGTTCCACTGGCCCATGAAGGTGAAGATCACCAGCGCGCCCAGCTGCGGTCGCACGCACGGCAGGACGACCCGGTAGAAGGTCCGCAGCTCGCCGGAGCCGTCGATCCGGGCCGACTCCAGCAGTTCGTCGGGGAAGTCCAGGAAGCCCTGGCGCATCAGCAGGACGCCGAAGGAGTTGGCCAGGAAGGGCACGATCACGGCCTGGTAGCTGTCGATCCAGCCGAGGCTGGCCATCATCTGGAACAGCGGGACCAGCAGCACCTGGAGCGGGATCATCATGGTCGCCAGCACCAGGCCGAGCAGCAGGCCGCGCCCGCGGAAGCGGTACTTGGCCAGTCCGTAGCCGCACATCGCGGACAGCAGCGAGCTGAGCACGGTGTAGACGACGGCGATCCCGAGGCTGTTGAGCAGGACCCGGCCGAAGCCGATGGTCTCCTGGAGGTGCGCCAGGTTGCGCAGCAGGTCGCCGCCCGGCAGGAACGGCGGTGGGGAGTGGAAGAGTTCGGAACTGCTGTGGGTGCCGGCGATCAGCATCCAGGCGAAGGGCACTAGGCTGACGACGGCCCCGAGGGTGAGCACGGCGAGGACGGCGAGGCGGCCGAGTCGGACGGGCAGCGGGGTGCGGGCGGAGCGGGCGGGCAGCGGGGTGCGCCCGGGGCGGGCGGGCGGGTGTTCCACCGGGGTGCGGCTCATCGGCGGCGTTCCCTCCCGTAGAGCCGGAACTGGAGCAGCGAGACCGCCGCGATGATCAGCACGACCACCCAGGCGATGGCGGCCGCGTAGCCGAAGTCGAGCTGCTGGAAGCCGACCTTGTAGAGGTAGACCACCGGGGTGAGCGTCGCGTCGCCGGGGCCGCCGCGGGTCAGCACGTAGTTCTCGTCGAAGAGTTGCAGGGTGCCGATGGTGGAGGTGATGACGCAGAACAGCACCACCGGGCGCAGTTGCGGCAGGATGACACCGGTGTAGGTGCGCGCGGTGCCGGCGCCGTCGAGGGCGGCGGCCTCGTACTGGTCGCGGCCGATCGCCTGTAGTCCGGCCAGCAGGATGACGGCGTTGTAGCCGGTCCACCGCCAGGTGACCGATGCGATCAGTGAGATGCGGGCCCAGGTGGGCGAGTTGAGCCAGTCGACCGGGTCGAGGCCGAGCGCCTGGAGGAGTTGGTTGACGAGGCCGCCGTCGGTGCGCAGCAGGACCTGGAAGACCACGGCGTAGGCGACCAGGGTGGTGACCGCGGGCAGGAAGTACACCGCGCGCCAGCCGGCCCGCAGGCGCAGCCAGGACTGGTTGAGCAGGACGGCCAGGACCAGCGCGAGTCCGATCATCACGGGCACCTGGACGGCGAGGATCAGTGCGGTGTTGACCAGCGAGTGCAGGAAGGCCGGGTCGTCGAGCATCCGGCGGTACTGGTCCAGGCCGACCCAGACGTCGACGCCGTCGCGGCGGGCGGTGAAGCTCTGGTAGAGGCTGGCGCCGAGCGGGTAGGCGAAGAAGGCGACGAAGAGGGCGGTGGTGGGCCCGGCGAACAGCCAGGCGGCGGTGCGTGGGGAGCGTCGGCGGCGGGCGGGGGCGGGCCGGAGCGGGGCGGCGGGTTCGCGTGCGTCGCGCGGCTTGCGCAGGGCGGCCGGGGGGCTGGTCATCGGGCCCGCCCCTACCCGACCGTCTGGCGGCCGGTCGCGGTGGCGATCTGGCGGGCGGCGGAGCGCAGCACGGTGCCCGGGTCGGCGCCGTTGTGCAGCACCTGGTTGACGGCGGTGGTGACGATGTCGCCGGCCTTGGAGTCGTCGGCGGTGCGCTCGATGCCGGGGATGGCGCGGACGAGCCCGGCGAACAGCCGCATGGTCTGCTGGCCGCCGTAGTATGGGGCGGGCTGCTGGAAGTACGGGTCGTCCAGGGCGGGGAGGTAGGCGGGGAAGAGCCCTTCGTGCCGCATCATCGAGGCCTGGTTGGCCTTGTCGGCGAGCAGGAAGGAGAGGAAGGCCCAGGCCGTCTCCGGGTTGCGGCTCTGCGCGGTGACGCAGAGGGTGGAGCCGCCGCTGTTGGAGGTGCGGGTGCCGCCGGGGGTGAAGGCGGGCAGCGGGACGACGCCGAACTCGCCGCTGAGGTCGGCCATTTCTGCGGTGAGGGTGCCGTCCCACCAGGCGGCGGTGGGGGTGGTGGCGGCCTTGCCGTCGTGGGTGCCGGAGACCAGGCCGTCCCAGCCGCTCTCGAAGTCCACCAGGTCGCGGTCGACGAGTTGCTTCAGCAGGGTGAGGGCGCGTTCGGCGGCGGGGGTGGCGACGGCCACCTTGCCGTCGGTGAACCAGCTCTGGCCCTGTTGTTGGAGCAGCTGGGAGAAGAAGGTGTCCTGTTTGGAGTCCAGGATGAGCAGCTTCTTGCCGGTGGCGGCCTTGAGGGTGGTGCCGGCGGTGAGGTAGTCGTCCCAGGTGGCGAGGCCGGCCGGGTCGATGCCGGCCTGCTCGAAGTGGTCGCGCCGGTAGAACAGGGCGCACGGCCCGCTGTCCCAGGGCAGGCCGAATACCTTTCCTTGATGGTCCGTCACGGTGCGCCAGGAGGCTTCCGCGTACTGGGACTTGAGGTTCGCGGCCCGGCCTGTGAGGTCGACCAGGCCGTTCGGGAAGTTGCCGATGTAGGTGGTCAGTTTGTGGCCCTCGACGGTGAGGATGTCGGGCAGTCCGCTTCCGGCGCCGAGTCCGACGGTGATCTTGTCGTAGGCGTTGTCGTAGCCGATGTCCACCACCTCGACGGTGGCGCCGGGGTGGGCCTGCTCGAAGGCCTTGCCGAGCCGTTGCATGGCCTTGGCGGCGACGTCCCAGGACCAGATGGTGATCTTGCCGGAGGCGGTGGCGCCCGGGTCTCCGGCGAGCTGCTTGGCGTTGCCCGGTCCGGTGCCGCCGGTGGCGCAGCCGGTGGCTCCGGCCATCAGTGACGCGCCGGCCGCGAGGCCGGCGGAGAGGACCCGACGGCGGGACGGGCCCTTGTTCAACTGTAAGTTCTTGCCTGGTAGTTGGGGATTTCGGTGCCGGGTTTCGACGGACATCTTGCCTCCCGACTGGTGAATGCCGAATGCTGTATACAGAACTCAGCATTCACAACCCCGTCAAGGCCTGTGACTGAAATCGCGGAAGGTGCCGCCATGAGCCCACGCGTCCCCCGAACCCACCCGTACATCCCCAACTCCGCTCCTCAGGTCCGGAGTTCGATGCTGGAGGCGGTCGGCGCCCGGAGCGTCGAGGAGTTCTACGCCGACATCCCGGCAGCCCTGCGGCTGGACCGCCCGCTGCGGCTGCCCGAGCCGCTCGGCTCCGAGGCCCGGCTGGTCGCCCACCTGGAGGAACTGCTCTCCCGCAACACCGCCGTGCCGCCGGGCCGCGGCTTCCTCGGCGCCGGCTGCTACCGCCACCACGTGCCCGCCGTGGTGGACGAGATCGTCAACCGCAGCGAGTTCCTCACCGCCTACGCGGGCGAGCCGTACGAGGACCACGGCCGCTTCCAGGCACTGTGGGCGTACAAGTCGATGATGGCCGAGCTGCTGGCCGACGAGGTCGTCAACGTGCCGACGTACGACGGGTTCCAGGCCGCCGCCACGGCCCTGCGGATGGCCGGCCGCGTCACCGGGCGGCGCCGGCTGGTCCTGGTCGGGGCGATCGACCCGGACCGGCTCTCCCGCATCCGGGACTACGTCCGGGGCGTCCACGACCTGGTGACCGCCCCGGCCGACCCCGCCGCCGTCCGGGCCGCGCTCGCCGAGGGCGACGTGGCCGCCGTATACGCCCAACTGACCGACCACAGCGGCCGGGTGGAGGTCGAGCTGCCGCGGTACATCGAACTCGCGCACGCCGCCGGGGCGTTGGCCGTCGTACACGTCAACCCGATGAGCCTCGGCGTGCTCACCCCGCCCGCCGAGCTCGGCGCCGACCTCACCTGCGGCGACCTCCAGCCGCTCGGCATCCACCCGAGCTTCGGCGGCGGCAACGCCGGCTTCATCGGCAGCCGGGACGACGAGCGCCTGGTCGCCGAGTACCCGAGCCGGCTCTTCGGCCTCGTCCCC
>NZ_JBHUAF010000325.1:0-9887 GCF_042789895.1 Kitasatospora sp. NPDC056783 | reverse complement strand
TCCTTGTCCCTTCCGGTCAGGCGGCCAGCACCTCGCGGACGGCCGCCAGCCACTCGTCCGCCAGGCGGCGGGCGGTGGCCTCCTCGAAGAGCCGGGTGTCGTACTTGAGGAAGGCCTTGTACCCGTCGCCGTCCCGGTAGACCTCCAGGGCGAGGGGGTACTCGCCCGGGTAGGGCAGGTCGTCAAAAGTCCGGAGGTCCAACTCCCCGGGCCCGGTGGGGGATCCGTCGGTCAGCAGCCGGGCGCCGTCGAAGTTCTGGAACAGGAAGTTGGTGCGCACCAGCGGTTCGTCGGCGGCGCGGGCGCCGCCCCGGGCCCGGGCGATCTCGGCCAGCGGGTAGGCGCCGTGCTCGATCCCGGCCACCACCCGGCGGTGGAGGGTGCGGAGCAGCTCGGCGGTGTCCCCCATGGTCGTGGAGCGGATCGGCAGGCAGTTCGCGAACTGGCCGACCACGTCCTGGAACCGCTCCTCGTAGCGCGCGGCCGTGGTGACCCCGGTGATCAGGTCGCTCTGGCCGGTCGACCGGTGGAGGAGTCGGGTGTAGCCGGCGAGCAGCACGGTCGAGACGCTGACCCGGTGCCGCTTCGCGGCCTCGGAGACCTCGGCGGCCAGCTCCCCCGGCAGCCGGACCACGACGGCCTCCGCCCGGGGCAGCTGTCCGGGAACCGGCGGACGGTCGTACGGCAGATCGAGCGCCCCGGTCGCGCCGGCCAGCTCCGCGAGCCAGTGGTCGCGGTGCCGCAGGCCGCCCTGGCCGTCCAGCAACTCCCTTTCCCAGGTGACGAATTCACCGAACTCGGCGTCCCGCAGCCGGCCCCGGCCGAGGTAGCACTCCCGCAGGGTGCGGACCAGCACCGCCGTCGAGGTGCCGTCCAGCAGGATGTGGTGGGCGGTGATCAGCAGCAGCCGTCGGCCGTCGGGGAGCGTGACCAGGTGCGCCCGGACCAGCGGGCCGGCGGCCAGGTCGAAGGGGATGCCCACCAGCGCGCGCAGCGCGGCCAGTTGACCGGACCGGGTGGTGGCGGTGAGCTCGATCCGGGCGAAGGACGGGCCCCGGGCCGGATCGACGTCCAGGTACGGGACGCCGTCCCGCTCGGTGATCACCGCGCCCAGCAGCGGGTGGATCCGGGACTGCTCCCGGACCGCGCGTTCCAGCGCCGCCTCGTCCGGCTCGCCGTGTACCTCGAAGAGGATCGGGAGGTGGTAGGCGACGGAGTCCGGGCAGCGCGACTGGTCCCGGTACATGGTCAGCTGGCCGCTGGCCAGCGGCCAGCTCCGACCGGGGGCGGCGGCACCGCTCAGGCGGGCGCAGAGGGCGTCGACGCTCTCGGCCTCGAACAGCAGGGTGGGGGAGATCTCCTCGCCGAAGTCCTCGCGCAGGGCGTTGGTGAGCTGGAGCACGAGGATCGAGTCCAGGCCGTAGTCGGTGAGCGGGGCGGAGGTGTCGATCCGCTCGGCCGGGATGCCGAGGACGGTCGCGGCCTTGGCGAGGATCAGCTCGGCCGCGGCGGGGGCGGCGGGCGGGACCAGCACCGGGACGGGGGCCGCCGCCGGGGCCGGAGCCGCCGCCGGGGCTTCGACGGTACGGGCGGGCGGGGCTTGGGGCGGGGCCACGGGCAGGGGCGCGGGCAGGGCCGGGGCCTCGGCCGGGGCCTCGGTCACCTGCTGCCGGGACACCCCGTCGCTCTCCGCCGCGATGACCTGCTGACCGAGCGGCAGCGCCCGGGACACCGGGAAGACGACGGTGCGGAAGCCCTCACCGGCCAGCACGTCCCGCCAGCTCTCCGGCGAGAGCGCCGGCGAGCCGGGAATCCTCAGCGACCGGTCGTCGAACAGCCACCAGCCCTCCAGCAGGCCGAAGGTCACATGGCTGAACAGGTCGAACGCCGACAGCTCGTTCAGCAGCAGCCAACCCCCGGGCCGCAGCGCCGCCTTGGCGTTGCGCAGGGTGGTGCGGGTGTCCCTGGTCGCGTGCAGCACGTTCGCCGCGATGACCAGGTCGAAGGCGCCCTCGGGGATCTCCTGCCCGGCGAGCGGCCGCTCGATGTCGAGCAGCCGGCAGTCCAGGTACGGGACCTCGGGACCGTAGGAGGCCCGGGCGTGGTTCAGGAAGGCCTTGGACAGGTCCGTGTAGACGTAGCTCCCGATGCTCTCCCCGAACTGCTTGAGCGCCGCGAACATCCCCACGCTGGTGCCGCCGGTGCCCGCGCCGATCTCCAGGATCCGCAGCCGGGCGCCGGGCTCCCGGCGCAGGCGCTCGGCGACCAGGGCGGCGGCCGTCCCGGACATGGCGTGGTTGAACAGGTCGGCGACCCGGTTGTTCCGGTAGCAGCCCTCCACCAGCTCCATGGAACCGCGCGGGAACATCACGTCGGTGGGCCGGGCACGGCCGGTCAGGATGTCCGGCAGCGCCCGGAGCATCGCCGAGGCCAGCCGCAGCTCCGCCGCCCGGTCCGGGTCCACGGACCACCGCTCGCACTGCCGGTCCCAGCGGGCCAGCACGACGTCCACCGGATCGGCGGGCACCAGGGCCGGCACCGAGTGCTCCCACCACCGCGCGTACTGCGGCAGGACCGCCGCGCGGTCGACGCCGGCCAGCTGCGCGGCGAGGACCTTGGCGAGCCACGGGTCCCGTTCGGCCCGCCGCCACCGGACGTCCTCGCCCAGCTCGGCGTCCGCCTCGTCGACACCGGCCGGCAGCACACCGGGGTGCGGGAGCGCGGCCGGGCCGGGCGCGGAGACCCGGGTGGCCCGGTCGAAGTTGGGCAGGGTGTTGCGCCGGTCGGTCCGGACGTAGGCGAGCTGTCGCTGCGCACCGCCGAGCAGGGCGTCCAGCGCGGCCAGCCCCTCGGGCGGCTCGATCGACACCAGCCCGACCCGGGTCATCCGCTCCCGGTAGAACTCGGAGGTCACACTGCCCAGACCGCCCCACCAGCCCCAGTTCATGGTGCGCACCGGGGTGTCCCAGTGCCGGCCCAGGGCGTGGGCGTAGGCGTCGCTGAAGGTGCATCCGGCCGCGTAGTTGCCCTGGCCGGCGGCGGTGGTGAAGGACTGCATGGAGGACAGCAGGACCGCGAAGTCCAGCGGCTCGCCGTCGAAGGCCTCGGCCATCGCGGTCGTCACGTCGACCTTGGCGGCCAGGGCCGCGCGCAGGTCGTCCTCGTCCATCCGGGCGAAGGTGCGGTCCCGCAGCACCAGGGCCGCCTGGACGACGCCGTGCACCCGGGGGTGCTCGCGCCGCACCTCGGCCAGGGCCCGGCGCAGCGCGGCCGGGTCGCCGGCGTCGGCCTGGAGGTAGCGGACGTGCTCCGGGCCGCCGGCGGCCCGGATCCGGTCGGTGATCGACTCGTCCCGCGCCCGGCGGCCGATCCAGGTGACGTGGGCGCCGTGGTTCTCGACGACGTGCCGGGTCCAGGCCGAGCCCAGGCCGCCGGCGCCGCCGATCACGACGTACACCCCGCCGTCCCGGTACACCGCGCGCCGCGGGGTCTCGCACGGGGCCCAGCGGCGGGCGAGCCACTGGCCGGCCCGCCGGACCCAGGAGTCGTCGGGGGAGTGGGCGGGCAGTTCGGTGAGGTCGGCGGGCCAGCCGGAACCGTCCAGGTCGACCCGGCGGACCGTCCAGTGGCCGTACTCGCGGCCCAGCGAGCCGAACAGGCCGTGCAGTCCGGCGTGCGCGGGCTGGACGGCGTCGTCCGGGTGGGCGGCGAGGGCCCGGGTGGTCACCAGGGTGATGCCGAGCGGCCTGGCGTCGTAGCCCGCCGCGATCAGCGCCTTCACCAGGCGGAACGCCGCCACCACGCCGTCCTGTTGGGCGGCGGTGTAGCCGGCGGCGTCGGTGGGCGCGAGCTTGCTCTCGGGCGCCGCCCACACCAGGTGGTCGATCGGGCCGAGGCCGCGCAGCGCCGCCGTCGCCTCCTCGACGGTCGCCGAGGCGGGCAGCGGCCAGCCGAGGGCGCCGTCGACCGGGGTCGGGCCGCCGACGACCAGCACGCGGTCGGCGGCGGAGGGGACGCGGGGGCCGGTCGCGGTGATCGGGTCCCAGACGGGGGCGTAGAGGGCGGGGTCGGCCGGTGTTCCGGGCTGTCGGTCGTCGGCGCGCTGGTCGGCCTTCGGCGCGGGGCGCGGTTCGGCCTTCGGTTCGGTCCGGCGGGAGCTGTAGCCGGTCAGCCGCACCCGGACCTCGCCGTCCCCGTCCACCAGGTCGATGTCGAGCCGGCCGAGCGGTCCGGCCTCGATGCCCCGCACCACGGCCGTCATGGCCGGCACGCACGGGGCGAACAGGTCGAGCCGCTCCAGGGCGAACGGCACGGCGGTGTCGCGCAGTTCCGTCAGGTGCGCCGCGACGGTGGCCTGGATCGCCGAGTCCAGCAGGGCCGGGGCGAGCGCCCCCGGCTCGGCCCCGTCGGGCAGGGCCAGTTCGGCGAGCACCGTGCCGGAGCCCACGTGCGCCCGCCGGATCGCCCGCAGGGTCGGACCGTGCTCGATGCCCATCGACCGCAGGGCCGCGTGGACCTGTTCGCCGGTCACCGTCTCCGGGCAGGCGGCGCGCAGCGCGGCCAGGTCCACCCGGGCCGGGCGCGGGGCGTCCGAGTGCGCCACCGTGCCCTCGCAGCGGACGGTCCCGCCGGTCGAGACCTCGAACCGGTGGCCGCCACGGGCGTTGGCGCGCAGGCCGACCAGCACCTCGACGGGCTCCTCGCCGACCTCCAGCGGCTGGACCCAGGTCACGTTGGTCATCCGGAGCCGGTCGCCGCCCAGCGCCCGGCGGGCCAGCTCCAGATGGGCGACGGCGGGCAGCAGGTGCCGGCCCCCCACGACGTGGTCGCGCAGCAGGCCGTCCGTACGGGACAGGGTGAGGCGGTCACGGCCGGGTGTGGGGCCGGGGGTGGGCTCGGGGGTGGGCCCGTGCCGGTCCCGGGCGAACGGGTACGTCGGCAGCGGGACGAGACGGGCCGTCGGCGGGGCGGGCGCGTCGGCCGCCGGGCGGGCCGGCGCGGTGCCGTCGAGGACCGCGAGCAGCTCGGCGGTGTCGGCCACCAGGCAGGCGAAGCGGTGCTGGAGGCGCTTGCGGCCGACCCAGAGGGTGTGGGCGAGGTCGTCCAGGCGCACCGAGGGGTCGGCGCGCAGGTGCGCCGCCAACCGGCGCCGCTGCTCGGCGAGCTGGTCCCCGGTGCGCGCCGACAGGACCACCGGGAGGTCGGTCCGCGGCGCCGGCGGCCGCTCGACCGGCGGCGCCTCCTCGATGACGAGGTGGGCGTTGGTGCCGCTGGCGCCGAACGAGCTCACCACCCCGCAACGCGGGCCGCCCTCGGGTGAAGTCCAGTCGCGGGAGCGGGTGTTGACGTAGAACGGGCTGCCGGCCAGCGGGACGGCCCCGTTCGCGGACTCGAAGTTCAGCGAGGCGGGGATCCGCCGGTGCCGGAGCGCCAGCAGGACCTTCAGCACGCCCGCGATGCCGGCGGCGAACTGGGTGTGCCCGATGTTGGTCTTCACCGAGCCCAGCGCGCAGTACTCCGTCCGGTCGGTACGGGCGCGGAACACCCGCTCCAGGGCCCGGAACTCGATCGGGTCGCCCAGCGGGGTGCCGGTGCCGTGCGCCTCGACCAGGCCGATCCGCTCCACGTCGATGCCGGCGCGCTCGTACAGGCCGGCCATCAGGCTCTCCTGCGAGACCGAACTCGGGGCGGTGAGCCCGTTGGTGGCGCCGTCCTGGTTGACCCCGACAGCCGTGATCACCCCGTGCACGTGGTCACCGTCGGCCAGGGCGTCGGCGAGCCGCTTGAGCACCACCACCCCGACGCCCTCGCCGGGTACGAAGCCGTCAGCCCGGTGGTCGAAGCTGTGGCAGCGGCCGCTCGGGGAGAGCATCCCGGCGCGGCCCGCGAGCCCGTACAACCGGGGCGTGGACTGGACGAACACCCCGCCGGCCAGGGCGATCGAGGTCTCGCCGGACCAGAGGTCCTTGCAGGCCAGGTCGATCGCCACCAGCGAACTGGAGCAGGAGGTGTCGACGGCGATCGCCGGGCCCTTGAGGTCGAGGGCGTAGCTGACCCGGCTGGGGATCACCGAGGCCATGTTGCCCCACAGGGCCTGGGCCGGGGCGGTCTCGTCGAGCAGCTCCAGGTAGTCCCCGGCCCAGGCGCCGACGTACACGCCGCAGCGGCGGTGCTCCATCCGGCCCGCGTAGCCCGCGTCCTCCAGGGCCTTCCACGACTCCTCCAGCAGCAGCCGCTGCTGGGGGTCCATCGCGGCGGCCTCGGTGCCGGAGATGGTGAAGAACATCGCGTCGAACTCGTCGATCCGGTCGAGGAAGCCGCCCCGGGTGCAGGGGCCGATTCCGTCGAGGCGGAAGCGGGTGGCGTCGGTGACCAGGTCGTCGCCCTGCTCCAGACGGGTCCACAGCTCCTCGAGCGAGCCGGTGCCGGCGAACCGGCCGCTCATGCCGACGACGGCGATCGGGCCGCGGTCCGGGTCGGCGGGGCGGGGGGCCGGGTGGACGGGTGCGGGGGCCGGAGCGGGTCCGGCGGGTGCGGGTTCGGGTTCGGTGGCGGCGGGGTCGGCGGCGGGTTCGGCGGCCGTGGGTGCGGGTTCGGTGACGATCAGCTCGCGGTAGTCGGCGAGCAGGTGGGCGGTCAGCCGGTCCACCGTGCTGTGGTCGAACACCACCGTGGTCGAAAGGTCCAGCGAGAGCGCGGTGTTGAGCTGGTGCACGACCCGGACCGCGAGGATGGAGTCCAGGCCCAGGTCGGCGAAGGCCAGCCCGTCGAGGACCTCCGAGGCGTCCATCGCCAGGGCGGCGGCGACCTTCTCCCGCACCAGCGCGGGCACCAGCCGGTCGAGGTCGACCGGCTCCGGGGCGCTGACGGGCACGGGTGCGGGCATTGGCTGCGACACCGGCTGGGGTGCGGGTACGGGTGCCGCCTCGGCCCGGGGCAGGTCGGTGATCCAGAACCGCTCCGCCGCGAACGGGTAGGAGGGCAGCGAGAGCGTCCGTCGCGGCTCCCGGTGCAGCCGTCGCCAGTCGACGCCGACGCCGGACGCCCACAGGGCGGCGAGCTTGGACAGCTTCCCGGCGGCGCTCCACCGCTGGATGAGCAGCTCCTGGAGGTCGCCGTCCGAGGCGAGTTCCGCGAGCGGTCCGCCGGACGCCCCGGTGCCGCCCCGGTGCCCACGGCCGTCGCGCAGCGCGGCCCGCAGGTCCTCGGTCGAGGAGACCGCGACCGCGTACCGCTCGGCCATCGCCTCCCGCCCGACCTGGAGGGTGTACGCGAGGTCGGCCAGCGGCGTGCCCGGCTCACGGTCGAGGAACGCGGCCAACCGGTCCACGGAGGCGGTGAGTTGCTCGGGCGTCCGGGCGGACAGGACGACGACCTGCTCGGCACCGTCCGCGGTGCCGTCTGCGGGTTGCACGGGATACTCCTCGACGATCACGTGCGCGTTGGAGCCGCCGGCACCGAAGGAGGACACCGCCGCGATGCGCGGGCCGTCGCTGTGCCAGGGCGCCAGTTCGCGCTGGAGCCGGAAGGGGGATGACCCGAAGTCGATGTTCGGGTTGGGCTGTTCGGCGTGCAGCGTGGGCACCAGCTCCCGGTGCCCGAGCTGGAGCAGCACCTTGGTGAGGCCGGCCACGCCGGCCGCGGCCTCCAGGTGCCCGATGCCGGACTTCACCGAGCCGATCGCGCAGTACTGCCGGTCCTCGGTGTCCTGCCGGAACGCCCCGGCCAGCCCGGCGACCTCGATCGGATCGCCCAGCTCGGTGCCGGTGCCGTGCGCCTCCACGTAGCCGACCCTCCGGGCCGAGACACCGGCCCGGTCGAGCACCTCGCGGATCAGCGCGGACTGGGCGGTCGGGCTCGGCACGGTGTAACCGGTGCTGCGCCCACCGTGGTTGACGCCACTGGCGCGGATCAGCCCCAGCACCCGGTCCCCGTCGGCCAGTGCCCGGGACAGCGGCTTGAGCAGTACGCAGCCCGCTCCCTCGCCCGGGACGAACCCGTGGCCGCCGGCGCCGAAGCTGCGGCAGTGCCGGTCCTCCGAGAGCATGCCGGAGCGGCACAGCTCGACGTAGTCCAGCGGGTGGGAGTAGACGTTCGCGCCACCGGCGATCGCCACCTCACAGGCGCCGCCGCGCAGTTGCTCGCAGGCCTCGTGGATCGCGGTGAGCGAGGCCGAGCACATGGTGTCCACGGTCAGGCTCGGTCCGCGCAGGTCGAGCAGGTAGGAGACCCGGGCGCTCAGCGAGGCGAACGACAGCCCGGGGACGACGAGTTCGCCCGAGGGAAGCCGGCCCGCCTGGTGCCGGGCGTGCCCGACCTTGGTGACGCCCGCGAACACCCCGACCCGGTGGGAGTGCTGTTCGGCGAGGCGCGCCCGGGTGTATCCGGCGTCCTCCAGCACCTCCCAGGCGGCCTGGACGAACAGCCGCTCCTGCGGGTCCATCGCGTACGCGTCGCGCGGGGCGATGCCGAAGAACCTCGGGTCGAAGTCCGCGAAGCCGTCGAGGAAGCCGCCCCACTTGCTGTAGCTGCGCCCGGTGGCGACGGCGGTGGCGCGGTCGGCCTCGAAGAAGCCCTCCAGCGGCCACCGGTCCAGCTCCCGGACGCAGTCGCGGCCGGCCCGGAGGTTGTCCCAGAACGCGTCCAGGTCGGCGGCGCCCGGGTAGCGGCCGCTGAGTCCGATGACGGCGATGGGCTCGTCGGGGGCGACGCTCGGCTGTGGCTGTGGCTGTGGCTGTGGCTGTGGCTGCGACTGCGACTGCGACTGCGGTCGTGGCGCCGGTGCGGGCTGCTGCGGCCGGTGGCCGGCGCCGAGGCCGGCCGCCACCGCGCGCAGGGTGGGCTGCTCGTAGAAGAGGGTCGAGGAGACCCCGGGGTAGAACGGGGCGAGGGCGCGGTTGAGCTGGATCACCATCACCGAGTCGAGCCCGATGTCGACGAACGGGCGGTCCGGATCGATCTCCGTCGGGGGGAGCTTGCTGACCTCGGCGAAGACCTGGAGCAGGTGGTTCAGCACGTGTGCGGGCGCGGGCGTGGGCGCCGCAGAGGGCACGGGCGTGGGCACCGCTGAGGGCGCGGGCGTGGGCGCGGGCACGGGCGCCGGTGCGCCGTGGTGCACCCAGACCTGGTCCGCCCCGGTGTGCCAGGCGTCGACCAGGGCGGCGAGGCCCGTCTCCGTCGGCATCGGCAGCAGCCCGCGGTCCTCCCACAGGTAGGCCCGGGTGCGCTCGTCCAGGGCCATGCCGCCGTCCCGCCACAGCGGCCAGGCCACGGACAGCGTCCGGCCGCGCCGCTGCCCCCGGGCGACCGAGGCGTTGCGGGCGGCGGCGAACTCGTCGACGAAGGCGTTGGCGGCCGCGTAGTCGCACTGCCCCGGGTTGCCGGTGATCCCGGAGCCGGAGGAGTAGACGAGGAGGAACTCCAGCGGGCAGTGCTCGGTGGCCCGGTCGAGGTGGACGAGGCCGTCCGCCTTCGCCCCGAGGACCTCCTCCCACAGGGCCCGGGACTTGTCCGCGAGCGGGGCGTCGTGGACCACACCGGCGGCGTGCACCACTCCGGTGACCTCGCCCGCCTCGGCGACGAGGTGGCGGACCTCCTCCCAGCGCGAGACGTCGGCCCGGACGTAGCGGGCCTCGGCGCCGGCCCGGCGCAGGTCGGCCAGCAGCGCCGCCACCCGCTCGTCGGCGGGCGAGCGGCCCGCGAGGACGAGGGTGGGCCGCCGGACGTCGGCGGCGATCCGGCGGGCCGTCGCGGCGCCGATCCCGCCGGCCCCGCCGGTGACGAGGTAGACGCCGCCGTCGCGCCACGGCGGGGCGGTGGCGGTGGTGGCGGCGGGAGTGACAGGAGTGACGGGGGACCAGGTGCGGGTCTGCCGGACGCCGTCGAGG
>NZ_JBHUAF010000324.1:0-9901 GCF_042789895.1 Kitasatospora sp. NPDC056783 | reverse complement strand
GGCCCGGCCCTTGCCCGTATCGCGTCAGTCGAGCGTCTTCAGCACCGACGGGTCGTACGGGACGGCGCCCGCCAGCCCTCCGCCGAGCGCCCGCTCCGCCCAGTCGGGGTTGGCCAGCAGCGGCCGGCCGACCGCGACCAGGTCGAACTCGTCGCGCTCCAGGCGCTCGACCAGCTCCTCGATGCCGGTCACCCCGGCAGCCCGGGTGAGGCCCTGGGTGAACTCGCCCTCGCCGTACTGGCGGTCCAGCCCGACCGAGCCGACCGTCACGGCCGGCTTCCCGGTGAGTTTGCGCGTCCAGCCCGCCAGGTTGAGCGCGCTGCCCTCGAACTCGGGCTGCCAGTAGCGCCGGGTGGAGGCGTGGAAGGCGTCCACGCCCGCCTCGGACAGCGGGGTCAGCAACTGCTCCAGCTCCTGCGGGTTCTGCGCGATGCGGGCCTCGTAGTGGTCGACCTTCCACTGGGACAGCCGGAAGAAGACCGGGAACCCCGGGCTGACCGCCGCCCGGACGGCCCGCACGATCTCGGCCGCGAACCGGGCCCGGGAGGCCGGGTCGCCGCCGTAGCCGTCTGTGCGCCGGTTGGTGCCGCTCCACAGGAAGTCGTCGATCAGGTAGCCGTGCGCGCCGTGGAGTTCGACGCCGTCGAAGCCGATCCGCTCGGCGTCCGCGGCGCCCCGGGCGAAGCCGGCCACGGTCTCGTCGATGTCCCGCTGGCTCATCGCCCGGCCCAGCGGGCCGCCGTCCAGCCCGATCCCGGACGGCCCCTCGGCGGACGCCTCGGCGCCCGGGCGCTGGACCCCGGTGTGCCACAGCTGCGGGATGATCCGGCCGCCGGCCGCGTGCACCAGCTCCACCACCCGGGCCCAGCCCGCCAGGGCCGCCTCGCCGTGGAAGTGCGGCACCCCGTCGAAGGCGGAGGCGGCGGTGCGGTCGATGTAGGTGCCCTCGGTGACGATCAGCCCCACCTGGTGGGCCGCGCGCCGGGCGTAGTACTCCGCGACGTCGGGGCCCGGCACCCCTCCCGGGGACTTCATCCTGGTCATCGGGGCCATCACGATCCGGTTCGGGACCGTCAGATCGCCCACGGTGAACGGTTCCGCCAAACAGGCCATTGTTCCTCCCGATTTCACCGGTCGATTCCGGCTCGTCGAATACGGAACATTATCGGCGGCGGCGTTCCTTTCGTCCAGCGTGGACCGCCCCACGAAATTCCGGCACGGCACCGCGCCCCGCCCCGCCCCGAACCGTGCCGAACTGCACCGCACGAGGCGATGCACCGCATCGACACAATCGTCTTGACCATGCGGAAGCCTCTCGTCGATAGTGGTCGACAGTGGCTCCGCGCCGCCCCTTCGATTCCGCGAGTGAATATCGCGAATAAGCGCCGAAAGCTCCGGAAAGCGCCGCGGACAGATTATCCGACCCAGGGGAAGGCGGCGGAACCGAGTGGACCGGGAATTGGCCGGAAAGCGCGCGGTGGTCACCGGCGGAAGCCGCGGCATCGGCGCCGCCGTCGCGCGGAAGCTGCTGGAGTCCGGCGCCACCGTCGTCACCACCGCGCGCAAGCCGACCGGGGACACCCCACCGGGGAGCACCTTCGTGCCGTCCGACCTCGGCACCGCGGCCGGTGTCCGCGAGTTCGCCGACACCGCGCTCGGCCTCCTCGGCGGCGTCGACATCGTGGTCAACAACGCCGGCGGCTGCCGGTCCTTCCAGAGCGCGCTGGACATCGAGAAGGACTGGCAGTACACCGTGGACATCAATTTCCTGGCCGCGGTCCGGCTCAATTCCGCGCTGGTGCCCGCGATGCGCTCCGGCGGGGGCGGCGTGATCGTCCACATGTCCTCGATCGCCACCGTCTCGTCCTATCCGGTGATCCTGCACTACGCCGCCGCGAAGGCCGCCCTGGAGGTCTACCACAAGGGCCTGGCGACGGAACTGGCGCCGGACGGCATCCGGGTGGTCGCGCTTTCCCCCGGAAACGTCGGGACCCCGGGCGCGGACGAGGCCAGGGACGGGATCGCCGACTACCTCGGCACGACGGATTCGGCGGACTGGGCCGAGGGAATCCCGCTCGGCCGGATCGGGCGGGCCGACGACATCGCCGAGGCCGTCGGGTTCCTGGTCTCCCCGCGCGCCTCCTGGATCACCGGCAGCAACCTCGTCATCGACGGCGGGCGGCTCGCGGCACTGTGACCGCCCCCGGGACCGGAAGGACTGACACCATGACCGCCACGGACGACGGGCCCCGGGCCTATCCGTTCGGCCCCACGCACCGGCTCGACATCGACCCGGAGCTGGCCGCCGTCTGCGGCCGGCAGCCCGTCCTGAGGGTCCGGCTGCCGTTCGGCGGGGACGGCTGGCTGGTCACCCGCCACGCCGACGTCCGCACCGTACTGGCCGACCCCCGGTTCAGCCGGGCCGAGGCCGTGGGCGACCACGTGCCCCGCACCGTCTCGGCCGGGCTCCCCCGCACGTCGATGCTGAGCATGGACCCGCCCGACCACACCCGGCTCCGGCGCCGGGTGGCCAACCCGTTCACCGTCCGCCGGGTCGAGGCGATGCGGCCGCGTGCCCAGGAGATCGTCGACGACCTGCTGGACGCCATGATCGACTCGGGCTCGCCGGCCGACCTCACCACGTCGCTGACCTGGCCGCTCCCGGTCACGATGATCTGTGAGCTCCTCGGGGTGCCGGTCTCCGACCGCGACCGCTTCAACTCCTGGGTGGACGGCCTGCTGACGCTCTCCGACCCCGAGCTGTCCGACCGCGACCGGGGCCACCTCAACGACTACCTGGCCGGCCTGATCGCCGAGCGGCGCGCCCACCCCACCTCCGACCTGCTCGGCGAACTCGCCTCCGTCGAGGACGAGGAGAGCCGGCTCACCGACGAGGAGTTGGTCAGCCTCGGGGTCAGCCTGCTGTCCGCCGGCCAGGAGGCCACCGCCAACCAGATCGGCAACTTCGTCTACACCCTGCTCGCCCAGCCGGAGCTGTGGCGGCAGCTGGTGGCCGACCCCGGCCTGATCCCCGACGCCGTGGAGGAGCTCTCCCGCATCGTGCCGATCAGCGCGACCGCCGGGTTCACCCGGATCGCGCTGGAGGACGTGGAGCTCGGCGGCCAGACGATCCGGGCGGGCGACGCGGTGGTCGCCGAACTCGGGCTGGCCAACCGCGATCCGGAGGTGTTCGAAGATCCCCACCTGATCGACTTCCACCGCACCGCCGCCCCGCACGTCACCTTCGGCCACGGCATCCACCACTGCCTGGGCGCCCAGCTCGCCAGGATGGAGCTGCGCACCGCGATCGAGTCCCTGGTCCGCCGGCTACCGAACCTGCGCCTGGCCGTCGCGCCCGAGCGGATCGACTGGCGGATGGAGCGCCTCATCCGCGGGGCCGAGGCCCTGCCGGTCGCCTGGTGACGCCCACCCCCGCCCGGCCGGACCGGCGAGGCCCGGACGGCACGGGCCGGCCGGTCGGCACGGGCCAGTCGGTCGGCACCGGCCAGTCGGAGGCCGTCCGGGCCGCGCTCGCCGATCCGGCGACGAGTCCCGCCGAGATCATGGCCACCGTCATGGAGTCCTACGGAGACCGGCCCGCCCTCGGCGAACGCGCCCGCGACCGGGCGACCGGGCAGCTGCTGCCGAGCTTCGAGACCATCAGCTACCGGGAGTTGTGGGCACGGGTACGGTCACTGGCCGCCGCCTGGACGCACGAGAGGGGATACCGGCCGGCCCCTGGCGACCGGGTCTGCACGCTCGGCTTCAGCAGCACCGACTACGCCGTCCTCGACCTCGCCTGCGTCCACCTGGGCCTGGTCTCGGTGCCCCTGCACGCCAGCGCGCCGCTCGCCCAGCTGGCGCCGATCGTCGAGGAGACCGAGCCGTTCGTCCTCGCGACCAGCCTGGAACGGCTGGACACCGCCCTCGCCCTGGCACTCGCCCAGCCGTCCGTCCGCCGCCTGGTCGTGTTCGACCAGCACCCCGAACTCCCCGACCACCGCGAAGCGTTCGAGGACGCCGGGCGGCGACTGGCCGAGGCCGGCGCCACCGTCACCCTCGACACGCTCACGGCGGCCGTCGAACGCGGCGCCCTGCTGCCGCTCCCCCCGCTGCACACCCCCTCCCCGGGCGAGGACCCGCTCGCCCTGCTGCTCTACACCTCCGGCAGCACCGGCAGCCCGAAGGGCGCGATGTACCCGCAGCGGCTGGCCCGCAACGCCTGGTGGGGATTCGTCTACGGGCCCGCCGACGTGCCGTCGGTCGTGGTCCACTACATGCCGCAGAGCCACAACGCCGGCCGGATGTCGCTCCTGGGCACGCTGGCCCGGGGCGGCCTGGGCTGCTTCACCGCCCGCAGCGACCTGTCCTGCCTGTTCGAGGACATCGCGCTGGTCCGGCCCACGGAGCTGACCATGGTCCCCCGGGTCGCCGACATGCTCTTCCAGCAGTACCGGCTGGAACTCGCCCGCTGGACGGGCGAACCCGCCGACGCGGACGCGGCGGTGAAGAAGCGGCTGCGCGAGACCTTCCTCGGCGGGCGGGTCGCCAAGGCCTTCTGCGGGACGGCCCCGCTGTCCGACGAGGTCGCCCGGTTCGTCGAGTCCTGCCTGGGCCTGCACCTGTACACCGGCTACGGCTCCACCGAGGCCGGCGGCGTGCTGCTCGACACCGTGGTGCAGCGCCCGCCGGTACTGGACTACAAGCTCGCCGACGTCCCGGAGTTGGGCTGCTACCGCACCGACCGGCCGTACCCGCGCGGGGAGTTGCTGCTGCGCACCAGCGCCGCCGTCCCCGGCTACTACCGGCGGCCCGAGCTGACGGCCACCGTCTTCGACGAGGACGGCTACTACCGCACCGGCGACATCATGGCCGAGGTCGGGCCGGACCGCCTGGTCTACGTCGGCCGCACCAAGGAGGTGCTCAAGCTCTCCCAGGGCGAGTTCGTGACCATCTCCCACGTCGAGGGCGTCCTCCTCGGCAGCCCGCTGGTCCGGCAGGTCTTCGTGTACGGCAACAGCGAGCGCTCCCACCTGCTCGCCGTGGTGGTGCCGACGCCGGACGCGATCGCCCGCTCCGAGGGCGACCCGACGGCGCTCAGGGCACTGATCGACGGTGAACTGCGGCGCACGGCACGGGAGAACGGCCTCCACCCGTACGAGGTGCCGCGCGACGTGCTGATCGAGACCGAGCCCTTCAGCCCGGCGAACGGCCTGCTCTCCGACAGCCACAAGCTGCTGCGCCCCAGGCTGGTGGAGCGCTACGGTCCGTCCCTGGAGCGGCGCTACGCCGAACTCGCCGACGAACAGGACCGGCAGCTGCGGGAGTTGCGCCGGACGGGCGCGGATCGGCCGGTCCGGGAGACGGTGGAGCGGGCGGTGAGCGCCGTCCTGGGCCGGGCCGAGACCGTCGCCGGGGCAGGCTCGGGCGTCCGGTTCACCGACCTGGGCGGGGACTCGCTCTCCGCGCTGACCTTCACCACCCTCCTCAGGGAGGTCCTGGACGTCGAGGTGCCGGTCGGCGTCGTCATCGCCCCGGCCACCGACCTGGCCGGAGTGACGGCGTACATCGAGGCCCGGCGGGCCGTCACCGCCGGCCGGCCCACCTCCGGCCGGCCCACCGCCGCCTCGGTGCACGGCGCCGGCGCCACCGAGCTGCGCGCCCGCGACCTCACCCTCGACCGGTTCCTCGACGCCCCGACCCTGGCCACCGCGACGGGCCTGCCCGGCCCCGGGGCCTCGCCCCGGACCGTGCTGCTCACGGGAGCCAACGGGTTCCTCGGGCGGTTCCTCTGCCTGGAATGGCTACGCCGCCTGGGCCCGGGCGGCGGGCGGTTGATCTGCCTGGTCCGGGGCGGCAGCCCGGCGGACGCGGCCGAGCGGCTCGCCCGTTCCTTCGGCGCCGACGGCACCGAACCAGCCCGTCTCTACCAGGAGTTGTCCGCCGGAACGCTCACCGTCCTCGCCGGGGACCTCGCCGAGCCGCGCCTCGGCCTGGACCGGGCGACCTGGCAGGGGCTGGCCGAGTCGGCGGACCAGATCGTCCACCCGGCGGCCCTGGTCAACCACGTGCTGCCGTACGGCGAGCTGTTCGGGCCGAACGTCGCGGGCACCGCCGAGGTGGTCCGGCTCGCGCTCACCGAGCGGCTCAAGCCCATCAGTTACCTGTCCACCGTGGCGGTGAGCGGCGGCGGCGGGCCGTCCGTCCTCGACGAGAACGCCGACGTCCGCGAGGCGCTCCCGCGCCGGACCATCGGCGGCGGTTACGCCGACGGGTACGCGGCCGCCAAGTGGGCCGGCGAGGTGCTGCTGCGGGAGGCGCACGAGCGGTACGGCCTGCCGGTCACCACCTTCCGCTCGGGCATGATCCTCGCGCACAGCCGCTACCCGGGGCAGCTGAACGTGCCCGACGTGCTGACCCGGCTGCTGCTCAGCCTGGTGGCCACGGGGCTCGCGCCGCGCTCCTTCCAGCGCGGCGGCGCGCCCGCACACTACGACGGCCTGCCCGTCGACTTCCTCGCCGCGGCAGTCACCGCACTGAGTTTCCAACCCCCTTGCGGCTACCGCACGTTCAACGCGTCGAACCCGCACGTGGACGGCGCCACGCTGGACACCTTCGTGGACTGGCTCGTGGAGGAGGGCCACTCGATCCGGCGCATCGACGACTACCAGGACTGGTTCAGCCGCTTCACCACTGCGGTCCGCGCCCTGCCGGAACGGCAGCGGGCCCACTCGGTCCTGCCTCTGCTGCACGCCTTCGAGCGGCCGGGCGAGGACGGGCCCGCCCCGGCACCACGGTTTCGGGACGCCGTACGGGCGGCCGGAGTTGGGCCCGATGGCGACGTTCCACGTCTTTCGCGCGCGCTGGTTGCCAAGTACGTTGGCGATCTGCGCGGCCTCGGTTTGCTCTGACTCTCGGAACGGAGACTGTCTTGGACCTCGGCGAGAAGATTGACGCGACCCTGCGGTTCATGGAGGCCGGCGACTTGGCCGGACTCCGGGCGCTGTGCACGGCGGACGCCACGGTGTGGCAGAACGACGGCGCGGGAACGCGGACGATCGAGAAGAGGTTGGAGCAGGTCGCCGAGTTCTTCTCCGGTATCGAGAGCGTGCGCTTCGAGGTGGTGCGCCGCTTCCACAAGCCCGATGAGGTGCTCCAGCAGCACATCCTGCACCTGGCGGGGCGCGACGGCTCCCGGAGCCAGGCCCACGCCACCGCGCACTTCAGGTTCGAGGGCGGGCTGATCGCCTCCGTCGAGGAGTACCTCTTCGAGATGCCCGAACCGCCGCTGACCCAGGGCCCGCATGTGGTCGCACCGCGCTCCTGAAGCACCGGATCACACCCTCGAACTGCGGTCGCGGCCGCTCGGGATACGGGCCGTACTTGCCGACCGGCAAGTACGGCCCGATGAACTCCCACTCCGCATCCGATAGTTGCGCTCGCTTCTGCCAGTGAGCAACGGCCCTTTGCGGCAGGTGCCGGGAGGCATGATCCCTCAAGGTGCTGAATCGCGCCACGCGGGGTTGAATGGAATTACCGGGTCGCGCCTGGCAGCGTCCGGTTGTGCGCGGTCGTCCAACGCCAACGACCCCAGAGCGCCGGTGCGCCCGTCGGCCTGTAGGCCGAATCGGAAAGCGTGGTTGATTATGGCAACAATCAATTTGATCAACGGCGGAGACTGGGCAGGAAGATTGCTCCCCGGGCAGGGGATGATCTGGTCGTGTGGCACCCTGGCCCCCGTCGGATCCAATGTCTCACTGTCCGTGCTCAGTCAGGCCCTGCGGACCTCCTCGTCAGCCGTGTACTCCTTGGAGCTCACCAGCTTCAGGATTGTGACGGGACCGGCCGGGATGAACCTGAACTGGGTGACCACCAACGACCACCCCACCTCGGTGATTGAATCCATCCATTTCACCTACTGCGTCATTTCGTAGCTCAAGGAGTTCAACGATGAGACTCTTTGTCGTACATGACGAGGCAGGGAACATCGACCAGGCCGTCCGGATCCCGTCGGATTCGCCGCTCCTGGTCCTGACTCCCCCAGCGGGATATTTCTACACGGAGTGCGAGCCGCCGGAAGGGCTGACCGAGGACTCCGACCTCCTCGCGTTCGTGAAGTCCTATCGACTGGACTCGTCGCGCCCCAAGGCCACGGCGGTACGCCGGGCGGACTAGTGCCTTACAACTGACCGCAAGACATACGGACCAGATCAAGACAGGCGAACGTTGCCTGATGTGACATCAGCAGGCTTCGTTGCACCGCTTGTACAACCTCAAGGTCGACCGGCGGGCCGCCCGCCGTTGCCGCCACGCCACTGACGGGTGGCCCGCCGGCCCGGCCCTAGACCGGGAACTCGGCGCCCCGGACTGCGGAGATGAAGGAGCCCCAGGCGGCGGCCGGAAAGACGAGGGCCGGGCCGCTGGGGTCCTTGGAGTCACGGACGGGGACGACGCCCGGGAGGGATCCGAGGGCCACCTCGATGCAGTCGCCGCCGTTGCCCCCGCTGTGACTGCTCTTGCGCCAGCCTGTCGGCGCGAGCTCGGTCCTCGTCATCCTTGAACCCTCTCAGTGCATCAGCGATCAGAGCAAGCGAGTCGGCTACTGGCAGTGCCGCCCCGTGCGCCAGATCATAGCTGCGGCGATGCGCCGCCACGATCGCCGGATCATCGCTGCCATGCCCGCGATGGAGGCTCTCGGAATACACCCAGGTCCGACCGTCAGGCATTTCCAGCATCGCCATGGACTTGTCGATGATGGCCTGTCGGCATCCGAACGGCGCGACCTGAATGATCACGTTCGGGAGCTCCGCCACATCCAGCAGGTGCTGCATCTGGCGCCGCATGACTCCAGGCCCGCCGTAGACCGTCCGGATGGCACTCTCATCCAGAATCACCAGCAGAAGCGGCCCATCCGGCTCCAGGAACCGAGGCTGCCTCGCCAGTCGAGCCACCGTTCGCTCCTCGATCACGTCCGGCTTTCCCGCCGCATCGCTGATCCCGAAGACGGCCTCCGCATACTCACGGCTTTGCAGCAGCCCGTGGATGACGGACAGTTGGAAGATCCGCGCGGCCACGGCCTCGCCTTCCATCTCGACATGGGTCTCGAACCAATCCGGATACTCGACCTCGGCGTTCCAATCCACCCGGCTCCAGAGCCGTTTCAGCGCCCCGCTCGTTTCGAGCAGCACATCAGCCCGCTCGACAAACTCGGGCGGCATGCGCCTCCGGCCTGCCTCATACCTTGTGATATTCGGCCTGGCGCAGTGCAGCAGATCCGCCAGCTGCTCCTGCGTGTAGCCGGCCTTCTCCCGGTAGAACCGCAGCTCTTCGCCGAACAGCCGCGCCGAACTGGCCGTCACTTCGACCCTGAGTCGCCGATGTGCCACGACAGACCCCCTGACGTACAACATGTGCCTGGTACCTGATTTCGGCCATCACCGTACCTCCGCACCCTGGACCATGGAGACCGGAACGCAATCATCTGCTTGCGCAGCGTGAAGTGCGCTCCTTCCGCACGCCCCCCTCACGCCCCCGAGGTCCCCCATGCTCACCACCCGCCGTCGTCCCCGCATGTTCGTCGCCCGTCTCGACGCCTGCCCCGAATCCGCCCCTCTGGCCCGCTACTTGCTGCGCGCCTACCTCTCCGGGCTGCCCTCCGGGGACCGCTACCGCGACACCGCCGAACTCCTCTTCAGCGAACTCTTCGCCAACGCCGTCCAGCACTCCAAGGCCCCCGACGACTGCCACATCGAGGTCCGTTTCGCCGCCGTCCACGGCCACCTGCGCATCGAAGTCCACGACGCCGACTCCACCCGCCCCACGCTCCGCACCCCCACCCCCGCCGACGAACACGGACGCGGCCTCTACCTCGTGAACGAACTCGCCGAACGCTGGGGCTGCG
>NZ_JBHUAF010000323.1:0-9922 GCF_042789895.1 Kitasatospora sp. NPDC056783 | reverse complement strand
CCCCGCAGGCCGGGGGCGGCCGGTACGGGCCGCCCCCGGCCGGACCGCACGGGACCGGTCCGCAGCCGTACGGCTCCGCACCCTCCGGCACGCCCTCCGCGCGGCCCGGCTGGAGCCCGGGGACGGTGTCCTCCCGCTGGCCCCGTCCGGCGGTGACCGGCCCGGTCGCACCGGTGCCCCGGGGAAGGGCCGTGGCCGCGCCGTCCGGGCCGTGTAGCGTTCCGGACATGGATCGGGTTCAGTCAACCTCCCCGCAGCACCCCGCCGGGCCGCACGGCGGCGCCGACCGGACCGCCTCCTCGACCGGGGGCACCGGGCCGGAGGGCGGCGGGCCGGGCAGCCGCCGGGCGGCGGCGCAGCGCCAGCAGATGCGCCAGGACCTGGCCACGGCCGCGATGGAGCTGTTCGCCTCGCAGGGCTACGAGGAGACCACGGTCGACCAGATCGCGGCCGCCGCCGGGGTGGCCCGGCGCACCTTCTTCCGGTACTTCCGGTCCAAGGAGGAGGCGATCTTCCCGGACCACGACGACACCCTGGTGCGGGTGGCCGACCTGTTGGCCAGCGCCGAGCCGGAGGAGCACCCGCTGGACGTGGTCTGCCGCGGCATCAAGGAGGTGCTGCGGATGTACGCCTCCACCCCGGGGGTGTCGGTCGCGCGGTACCAGCTGATCCGTCAGGTCCCGGCGCTGCGTGAGCGGGAGATCGCCGTGGTGGCCCGTTACGAGCGGCTGTTCACCCGTTACCTGCTGGGGCGCTTCGACACCGGCGAGTCCATCCCGTCCGGCTGGCAGCGGGGCGGCGAGGACGACTCGATGCTGGCCGAGGTCTCGGCGGCGGCGGTGGTCGCGGCCCACAACCACGTGCTGCGGCGCTGGCTGCGGGCCGGCGGCCGGGGGGACGTGGAGGCGCAGCTGGACCACTCCTTCGAGGTGATCCGGCGGACCTTCTGGGCGTCCAGCGCCCCGGGTGCCAGGCGCCGGGGATCGGTGGTGGCACCGGGTGCCAATGGGATCCCCGGGGACACCTGGGCGGAGAGCGCACTGAGTGCCAGTCCCGGAGGTGAGGTGCTCATCACAGTCGCCCGGACGGACGCTCCACTGGAGGTCGTGGTGGACAGCATCCGGGCCGCACTGAGCGGCGTGCGCGAGCCGTAGGCGCAGCGTTTTCGCAGGTCGAAGCGGTATCGAGGGCCCGCGCCGAATCGCCGGCGCGGGCCCTTCGCATGCCCGCGCAACGCGCGTCACACGGCCTCGGACGCCGCCGGAATTCCTGACACCCGGTGTCTTTACGAGTGGCACAGGGTGCCACTACCTTGTTACCCACCAGTCGCGGCGCCGCGGCTCCCCACCCGGCGCGCCGTCGTCCGGCGTTCCCACACCCCGGGAAGCAGAGCCAGACCCGCCCGGCCCACCCCGGGCGCCCCGCCCCCCCCGCCCACCACCCACCTCAGCGAAGCCGGTGTCCGCTCCCGGCTCCCCCAGACGCCCTGTGCCCCTCACACAGGTACGCCTTCGGAGGCAGCCATGCAGGAAATCCTCGACGCGATCCTCAGCCCCGACACCACGTCGGCGGACTTCGCGGCGATCAAGCTCCCCGAGTCCTACCGGGCGGTGACGCTCCACAAGGACGAGGAGCAGATGTTCGCGGGCCTCGACAGCCGCGACAAGGACCCCCGCGAGTCCCTTCACCTCGACGAGGTGGCCCTGCCCGAGCTGGGCCCCGGCGAGGCGCTGGTCGCCGTCATGGCCAGTGCGGTGAACTACAACACCGTCTGGAGCTCGATCTTCGAACCGGTCTCCACCTTCGGCTTCCTGGAGCGCTACGGCCGGCTGTCGCCGCTCACCAAGCGCCACGACCTGCCGTACCACGTGGTCGGTTCCGACCTCGCCGGCGTGGTGCTGCGCACCGGCGCCGGGGTCAACGCCTGGAAGCCGGGCGACGAGGTCGTCGCGCACTGCCTGTCGGTCGAACTGGAGTCCGCGGACGGCCACAACGACACGATGATGGACCCGGAGCAGCGCATCTGGGGCTTCGAGACCAACTTCGGCGGCCTGGCCCAGCTGGCCCTGGTGAAGACCAATCAGCTGCTGCCCAAGCCCCGGCACCTCACCTGGGAGGAGGCCGCCTCCCCCGGACTGGTCAACTCCACCGCCTACCGCCAGCTGGTCTCGCGCAACGGCGCGGGCATGAAGCAGGGCGACAACGTGCTGATCTGGGGCGCCAGCGGCGGCCTCGGCTCGTACGCCACCCAGTACGCGCTGGCCGGGGGCGCCACCCCGATCTGCGTGGTCTCCAGTGACGAGAAGGCCGCGATCTGCCGGGCCATGGGCGCCGAGGCGATCATCGACCGCTCCGCCGAGG
This sequence comes from Kitasatospora sp. NPDC056783, assembly GCF_042789895.1. Lineage (NCBI taxonomy): Bacteria > Bacillati > Actinomycetota > Actinomycetes > Kitasatosporales > Streptomycetaceae > Kitasatospora > Kitasatospora sp. NPDC056783. The sequence continues at coordinate 7,561 of NZ_JBHUAF010000323.1, read as the reverse complement.
GCTACCGGTTCTGGAAGGACGAGAGCAACCAGGACCCTCGCGAGTGGAAGCGCCTCGGCTCGAAGATCCGCGAGTTCACCGGCGGCGAGGACGTGGACATCGTCTTCGAGCACCCGGGCCGGGAGACCTTCGGCGCCTCGGTGTACGTCACCCGCAAGGGCGGCACCATCGTCACCTGCGCCTCCACCTCCGGCTTCATGCACCAGTACGACAACAGGTACCTGTGGATGTCGCTGAAGCGGATCGTCGGCTCGCACTTCGCCAACTACCGCGAGGCCTTCGAGGCCAACCGCCTGATCGCCAAGGGAAAGATCCACCCGACCCTGTCCAAGGTCTACTCCCTGGAGCAGACCGGCCAGGCCGCCCTGGACGTGCACCACAACAAGCACCAGGGCAAGGTCGGCGTGCTCTGCCTGGCCCCGGAGGAGGGCCAGGGCGTGACCGACCACGAGCTGCGGGAACAGCACCTGCCCGCCATCAACCGGTTCAGGAACGTCTGATGACCGAACCCCGCAAGCGCGACCGCCCCTGGCTGATGCGCACCTACGCCGGCCACTCCACCGCGAGCGACTCCAACGCTCTCTACCGGCGGAACCTGGCGAAGGGCCAGACCGGCCTGTCCGTCGCCTTCGACCTGCCGACCCAGACCGGCTACGACTCCGACCACGTCCTCGCCCGCGGCGAGGTCGGCCGGGTCGGCGTCCCGGTCGGCCACGTCGGCGACATGCGCGCCCTGTTCGACGGCATCCCGCTCGAACGGACCAACACCTCCATGACGATCAACGCCACCGCGATGTGGCTGCTGGCGCTCTACCAGGTGGTCGCCGAGGAGCGGGGCGCGGACATCGCCGCGCTCACCGGCACCACCCAGAACGACATCGTCAAGGAGTACCTGTCGCGCGGGACGCACGTCTTCCCGCCCGGCCCGTCGGTGCGGCTGATCACCGACATGATCGCCTACACGGTCGGCAACATCCCCAAGTGGAACCCGATCAACATCTGCAGCTACCACCTCCAGGAGGCCGGGGCCACGCCCGTCCAGGAGATCGCGTACGCGATGTGCACCGCCATCTCGGTGCTCGACGCCGTGCGCGACTCCGGCCAGGTGCCGGCCGAGCGGATGGGCGAGGTGGTCGGCCGGATCTCCTTCTTCGTGAACGCCGGCGTGCGCTTCGTCGAGGAGATGTGCAAGATGCGCGCCTTCGCCCGGCTGTGGGAGAAGGTCACCCGGGAGCGCTACGGCGTCACCGACCCCAAGCAGCGCCGCTTCCGCTACGGCGTCCAGGTCAACTCGCTCGGCCTGACCGAGGCCCAGCCGGAGAACAACGTCCAGCGGATCGTCCTGGAGATGCTGGCCGTCACCCTCTCCAAGGACGCCCGCGCCCGCGCCGTCCAGCTGCCCGCCTGGAACGAGGCGCTCGGCCTGCCGCGGCCGTGGGACCAGCAGTGGTCGCTGCGCATCCAGCAGGTGCTGGCCTACGAGTCGGACCTGCTGGAGTACGGAGACCTCTTCAACGGCTCCGAGGTCGTCGAGGCGAAGACCGCCGAACTGCTGGCCGGCGCCGAGGCGGAGATCGCCAAGGTGCTGGAGATGGGTGCCGAGGACGGCGGTCGGGGCATCATCCCGGCCGTCGAGTCCGGCTACCTCAAGTCCAACCTGGTCGCCTCGCACGCCGAGCGCCGGGCCCGGATCGAGTCCGGCGAGGACCGGATCGTCGGGGTGAACTGCTTCGACACCACCGAGCCGAGCCCGCTCACCGCCGACCTCGACACCGCGATCATGGTCGTCGACCCGGCCTCCGAGCAGTCCGTGCTCGCCGCCCTGGAGGCCTGGCGCGCCGAGCGCGACGAGGCCGCCGCCCAGGAGGCCCTGGCCGCGCTCAAGGCCGTCGCCGCCACCGACGCCAACCTGATGCCGGCCACGATCGCCTGCGCCCGGGCCGGCGTCACCACCGGCGAGTGGGCCTTCGCCCTGCGCGAGGTCTTCGGCGAGTACCGCGCTCCCACCGGCGTGGGCGGCGCCCCCGTCGCGGTCGCCGCCGAGCCCGGCGGCGAGCTGGAGCAGGTCCGGGCCGCCGTCACCGCGACCGCCGAGGAACTGGGCGTCGGCAAGCTGCGCCTGCTGGTCGGCAAGCCCGGCCTGGACGGGCACTCCAACGGCGCCGAGCAGATCGCCGTACGCGCTCGCGACGCCGGGTTCGAGGTGGTCTACCAGGGCATCCGGCTGACCCCGGAACAGATCGTCTCCGCCGCCGTCGCGGAGGACGTGCACTGTGTGGGTCTGTCCATCCTCTCGGGCGCGCACGGCGAACTGGTGCCCGACGTCCTGAAGCGGCTGCGCCGCGCCGGGGTGGAGGATGTCCCGGTGATCGTTGGTGGCATCATCCCGGCAGCGGACGGCGAGGCCCTCAGGGCCGCCGGCGTCGCCGCCGTGTTCACCCCGAAGGACTTCGGCATCACGACCATCATCGGCCGGATCGTGGACGAGATCCGGCTCGCCAACAGACTCCAGCCGTGGACGCCCGCACCGACCGCGGCCACGAACTGACCAGCTGACCAGCTGACCACTGGGAAGGAACCCTCGATTCTTATGACTGCGCCCAACCGTCTGCGCCCGCGCCGCTCCTGCCTCGCGGTGCCCGGCAGCAACCCGCGCTTCCTGGAGAAGGCCCAGGGACTGCCGGCCGACCAGGTCTTCCTCGACCTGGAGGACGCCTGCGCCCCGCTGGTCAAGGAGAGCGCCCGCCACAACATCGTCGACGCGCTGAACAACGGCGACTGGGGCGGCAAGACCAAGGTCGTCCGGGTCAACGACTGGACGACGCACTGGACGTACCGCGACGTGATCACCGTCGTCGAGGGCGCCGGCCCCAACCTCGACTGCATCATGCTGCCCAAGGTCCAGGACGCCGGGCAGGTCAAGGCGCTCGACCTGCTGCTCACCCAGATCGAGAAGACCATGGGCTTCGAGGTCGGCAAGATCGGCATCGAGGCTCAGATCGAGAACGCCAAGGGCCTGATCAACGTCGACGCCATCGCCGAGGCCTCGCCCCGGCTGGAGACCATCATCTTCGGCCCCGCCGACTTCATGGCCTCGATCAACATGAAGTCCCTGGTCGTCGGCGAGCAGCCGCCCGGCTACGGCGCCGACGCCTACCACTACATCCTGATGCGCATCCTGATGGCCGCCCGCGCCAACGACCTCCAGGCGATCGACGGCCCGTACCTCCAGATCCGCAACCAGGAGGGCTACCGCGAGGTCGCCCGCCGCTCGGCCGCCCTCGGTTTCGACGGCAAGTGGGTGCTGCACCCGGACCAGGTCGCCGCCGCGAACGAGATCTACTCGCCCGCGCAGGAGGACTACGACCACGCCGAGCTGATCCTCGACGCGTACGACTACTGCACCTCCGAGGCGGGCGGCGCCAAGGGCTCCGCGATGCTCGGCGACGAGATGATCGACGAGGCCAGCCGCAAGATGGCGCTGGTGGTCGCCGGCAAGGGCCGCGCCGCGGGCATGCAGCGGACCACCAAGTTCGAGATCCCGGAGGCCTGAGGCCATGCAGTTCGGACGCACCTACGAGGAGTTCGAGGTCGGCGCGGTCTACAAGCACTGGCCCGGAAAGACGGTCACCGAATACGACGACCATCTCTTCTGCCTGCTCACCATGAACCACCACCCGCTCCACATGGACACCAACTACGCGGAGAAGACGACCGACTTCGGCAAGAACGTCGTGGTGGGCAACTACGTCTACTCGCTGCTGCTCGGCATGTCCGTCCCGGACGTCTCCGGCAAGGCGATCGCCAACCTGGAGATCGAGTCGCTGCGGCACATCGCACCGACCTTCCACGGCGACACCGTCTACGGCGAGACCACCGTGCTCGACAAGTGGCCGTCCAAGTCCAAGGACGACCGGGGCATCGTGTACGTCGAGACCAAGGGCTACAAGCAGGACGGCACCGTCGTCTGCGTCTTCCGCCGCAAGGTGATGGTGCCGACCGAGACCTACACCGAGCGGCGCGGCGGCGAGCAGCCCGGCCGCCCGACGCCGCTCTCCTGATCCTGTCCCCTTTATAAGAGGACTCCCCCTTCCGCAGGGGGCCTCCGGCCTCGGACGGTCCCCCTCGAAAGACCCCGGACGGGCAGGCCGCCGTCATCGGCCACGCCCCACCCGGTCCGGGGGCCCTGCTGCCGCAGCCACGCCCGGCAGGGCCCCCGCAATCCCCCCCCCCGGGGGATTCCCCGACCTTCCGCAGACCCTCAGACTTTCCGGAGCCGCACGATGGGACGCCTCGCACAGACCGACGGCCTCACCGAGATCCAGCGGGACATCCTCGCCACCGTGCGGGATTTCGTCGACAAGGAGATCATTCCGGTCGCGACCGAGCTGGAGCACAAGGACGAGTACCCGACCGCCATCGTCGAGGGCATGAAGCGACTCGGCCTGTTCGGCCTCACCATCCCCGAGGAGTACGGGGGCCTCGGCGAGTCGCTGCTCACCTACGCCCTGGTGGTCGAGGAGATCGCCCGCGGCTGGATGTCGGTCTCCGGCATCGTGAACACCCACTTCATCGTGGCGCACATGATCAACGCCCACGGCACCCAGGAACAGAAGGACCACTTCCTGCCGAAGATGGCGGCCGGCGAGATCCGCGGCGCCTTCTCGATGTCCGAGCCGGGTCTCGGCTCCGACGTTTCGGCCATCTCCACCAAGGGCGTCAAGGACGGGGACGCCTACGTCCTCAACGGCCAGAAGATGTGGCTCACCAACGGCGGCACCTCCACCCTGGTCGCGGTCCTCTGCAAGACCGACGAGGGCGGCGACACCCCGTACAAGAACATGACCACCTTCCTGATCGAGAAGGAGGCCGGTTTCGGCCCGAACCCCAAGGTTCCCGGCCTGACCGTACCCGGCAAGATCGAGAAGATGGGCTACAAGGGCGTCGACACCACCGAGCTGGTCCTCCAGGACGTCAGGGTCCCGGCCGACCGCGTCCTCGGCGGCGTCCCGGGCCGCGGCTTCTACCAGATGATGGACGGCGTCGAGGTCGGCCGCGTCAACGTCGCCGCCCGCGGCTGCGGCGTCGCCCGCCGCGCCTTCGAGCTCGGCATCGCCTACGCCCAGCAGCGCTCCACCTTCGGCAAGAAGATCGCCGAGCACCAGGCGATCCAGTTCAAGCTCGCCGAGATGGCCACCAAGGTCGAGGCCGCCCACCAGATGATGGTCATGGCCGCCCGCAAGAAGGACGGCGGCGAGCGCAACGACCTCGAGGCCGGCATGGCCAAGTACCTCGCCTCCGAGTACTGCAAGGAGGTCGTCGAGGACGCGTTCCGCATCCACGGCGGCTACGGCTTCTCCAAGGAGTACGAGATCGAGCGCCTCTACCGCGAGGCCCCGATGCTGCTCATCGGTGAAGGTACTGCGGAGATCCAGAAGATGATCGTCGGGCGCCGGCTCCTGGAGGAGTACCGGATCGCCGACTGACCGCCGGGCCGCCCGTCGACCGGTCACCGCGCCGGGCGGCCCCCTCGAACCGCCGGTCGACGGGCGTGCGGGCCCGTCCCGGCGGGGTGCCGTGCCCCGTCACGGGCCCGGCCTGGTCCGCCTGGGTCCGGCACGGCCCTCCGGAAGCGGCCGCAGGGCGTACAGCTGTGACGCCGCGCCCTGCGGCCGCTTCCGCACACCCGCCGGCGGCCGCCACGCCCGTGTCGTCCTCCGGGTTCCGTCGGTGCGCCCGTTGAGACAAGAGTCACCAGCCTTGTCCGGTCCCTTGGGAACCGGACCGGGGCCAGCTACGGTCGTAGAGGTGGACGCGCGCACGCGTCGCCACCGGACACATGAACGAGCAGGCGGGTTGCCCACCCACCGTGTGCTCCCGATAGCATCCACCGGGACAGCAAGCCGTCCCTCTATTACCGATCCCGCGGTGGCCCCCGTCCAGCGGCCATGATCCCCCGCGACAAAGGTCTTCGATGCCCATCAGCCCGTCCCCTCACACCTCCGTCACGGACCGCGATGCCCTCGCAGCCCCGACGGCCGGTCGGCGACCCCGCGTGACCATCGCGCGCGGAGCCACCCCCTGGTTCGTCCCCACCCTCGCCACGGCCGCCGTGACCACCGCCCTCACCCGGCGCAACGGCAAGTGGGCCCTGGCTGCGGTACCCGCCTGTGCGCTCAGCGCGGGCATGCTGTGGTTCTTCCGCGACCCCGAGCGTGAGATCGGCACCGGCAGAGTGATCTCCCCCGCCGACGGCGTGGTGCAGAGCATCGACGCCTGGCCGGACGGCCGCACCCGGGTGGCGATCTTCATGAGCCCGCTGAACGTCCACGTCAACCGCGCGCCCCTGCCGGGCACGGTGACGTCGGTCGAGCACGTCGCGGGCGGCTTCGTCCCCGCGTTCAACAAGGACAGCGACCAGAACGAGCGGGTCGTCTGGCACTTCGACACCGAGCTCGGCGACATCGAGATGGTCCAGATCGCGGGGGCCGTGGCCCGCCGGATCGTGCCGTACGTGGACGCCGGAACCAAGGTCGAGCAGGGCGACCGGATCGGTCTGATCCGGTTCGGGTCCCGGGTCGACACCTACCTGCCGGCCGGCGTCGAGGTCGGCGTCGAGGTCGGCCAGAAGACCACAGCCGGGGTGACGCGCCTTGACCGTGACTGATCCTGAGACAATCGTCGGCCTGGACGACGAGGAGACGGCCCTGCGCCGCCGCCGCTGGGCGCGCGACCGCGAGCTGCGCGCTCCTCGTTCTCCTCAGCACCTGTCCACCGCCGACTTCCTGACCCTGGGGAACGCCGTCTGCGGCTTCCTGGCGATCTACTCGATCACCACCGGGGTCCTGGTCCCGCACATCACCAACCCGGACGCCGCTCCGGACCGGCACAGCGCCGCCACCGCGGTCACGCTGCTGCTGATCGGCTCGATGTGCGACCTCTTCGACGGCCTGGTGGCGCGCAAGCTGCGCTCCTCCGCCCTCGGAGCGGAACTGGACAACCTGGCGGACCTGATCAGCTTCGGCATCGCGCCGGCCTACTTCGTCGCGGTCTGGGGCATGGTCTCCCAGGGCTCCAACAGCAAGCTGTCGGCGCTCATCGCGATCACGGTGCTGCTCGCGGTGGTCCTGCGGCTGGCCCGCTTCTCGGCCGTCAAGATGCGGCCCGGGGTGTTCCAGGGCATGCCCTGCCCGATGGGCGCGATGACGGTGATCGCCATCGTGCTGCTCGACCCGCCGTTCCTCCCCGGTCTGCTCGCCATCTTCGGCGCCGCCTACCTGATGGTCAGCCGGATCGAGTACCCGAAGCCACAGGGGCTGCTGGCCACCGCCACGCTCTGCTGGATCGTGGTCTCCATCGGCTGCCTGGCCGCCTGGGCGACCGGTCTGCCCAACGGCAACACGCTGATGCACGTCGGCGCGTTCGCCCAGATCACGCTTGCCGCGATGGCGCCGCTGCTGGTCATCCGCCGCAAGGTGGGGCAGAAGGTCGGCGACGTCCGCGCGCGTCGGGCGGAGTCGCGGGTCGGCTGAGTCCCGCAATTGTCATAACAGTCAGGGCC
>NZ_JBHUAF010000322.1:0-9923 GCF_042789895.1 Kitasatospora sp. NPDC056783 | reverse complement strand
GGTTCGGGACTCTAGCGGGGAATTCCCTCAGGAATTCACCATCATATCGCGGAGAGATTTTTTCCGGAAGGGTTTTCCGATGACGGTGTGGTCACGTTTTCGCCGCCGGAATTCCGTTCGGCCAGCCGCAGCGCGCCGGCGCTCAGCGCCAGGGCGAAGGCGAGCGCGGTGACCAGAGCGAAGGAGACGGTCAGCGAGGTGGCCTGGGCGAGGGCGCCGATCACCGCGGGGGCGATCAGGCCGGAGGTGTAGGTGACGGTGGCGACGCCCGCGATGGCCTGGCTGGGGTTGCGGCCGATCCGGCCGGCCGCGGCGAAGGCCAGCGGGACGATCACCGCGATGCCTATGCCGATCAGCGCGAACCCGGGGATGGCCAGCGCCGGGCTGTCGGCGACGACCACCAGCAGGCCGCCGGCGGTGGCCACGGCGCCGCCGACGCGGGTGGTGCGCACGGCGCCGAGCCGGCGGATCGCCGCGTCGCCGGCCAGCCGGCTGACCGCCATGGTGAGCGAGAAGGCGGTGTACGAGGCCGCGGCGACGGTGGCCGAGGCGCCGGTGACGTCCCGCAGGTAGATGCCGCTCCAGTCCATCGAGGCGCCCTCGGCGAAGACCGCGCAGAAGCCGACCAGGCCGATCACCAGCGAACTGCGCGGCGGCAGCGCGAACCTCGGCGGCTCCTCCGCGCCCTCGTGCGCCCGGATGTCGGGCAGGCCCCGGCAGGCGGGCTGGGCGAGGGCGAGCGCGATCAGCGCCGTGACGGCCAGCTGGAGCCGGGCGTCGAGGTCCAGATGGGCGGCGAGGATGCCGAAGGGGGAGGCCAGCAGGCCGCCCGCGCTCCACATCCCGTGCAGGCCGGACATGATCGAGCGGCCGAGCCGCTGCTCGATCTCCACGCCCTGGGCGTTCATCGCGACGTCGGCCATTCCGGCGCTGGCCCCGTACACCAGCAGGGCCGCGCACAGCGTCGGCAGCGAGGGGGCCAGCGCCGGCAGGGCGAGGGCCAGGCACCAGAGCGAGATCAGCCCGCGCACCGCCGCCCGGCCGCCGTACCGGTGCACGAACCGGCCGGCCAGCGGCATCGCGAGGGAGGAGCCGACGGCGGGCATGACCAGGGCCAGTCCGAGCTGGCCGGTGGACAGGTGGAGGTGCTCCTGGATCCACGGGATGCGGGTGACGAAGCTGCCGCTGACGGCGCCGTGCACGCAGAAGACCAGGGCGATGCTCGCCCGGGCCCGGCGCGGTGCGGCCGGCGGCTGTGGCGGTGGTGGTGCGGTGGTCCCGCTCATGGGGTGTTCCCTCCCGGTCGCGCGGTGAGGGGCGCGACAGTGCCCTTGACGGGCGATAAATTATCAGGAAGGGACCCTGATAGAAACACTCCGGCAGGACTGGAAGGATGACCGGCCATGACCACCGCGCGTACGGCCACGCCGAGCACCGCCCGGGCGATCAACGACCGGCTGGCGCTCAACCTCCTGCTCGAACAGGGCCCCCTGACCGCGACCGAGCTGCGCGACCTCACCGGCCTCTCCCGGCCGACCGTCGCCGACCTGCTCGAACGCCTCCAGCGCACCGGCCTGGTCGCCGTCGTCGGCGAGCGCGGCGAACAGCGGCGCGGCCCCAACGCCCGGCTCTACGCCCTGGTCGCCTCCCGCGCCCACCTGGCCGCCGTCGACGTCCGCTCCGGCGGCGTCAGCCTGGTCGTCGCCGACCTGGTCGGGCGCAGCCTCGCCACCGCCGAGGTCCCGATCGAGGGCGAGGGCGGGCCGGACACCGCCGGGGCGATCGTCGCCACCCTGCTGGCGACCGCGCGCGACGCCGGGGTCGAGCGGCTGCACACCGTCTCGGTCGGCGCCCCCGGACTGGTCGACCCGGCCACCGGGCGCCTGCAGAACACCGGCCAGCTCCCCGCCTGGCACACCGAACTCCTCGCCGCGCTCCGGGAGCTGCCCGGCGTCCAGGTGATCGTCGAGAACGAGGTCAACCTGGCCGGCCGCGCCGAGTACCGGGTCGGCGCCGCGCGCGACCGCGACACCTTCGTGCTGCTCTGGCTGGGCCACAGCGTCGGCGCCGCCGTGATCCTCGACGGGCGGCTGCGCCGGGGCTTCTCCGGCGGCACCGGCGAGATCTGCTTCCTGCCAGTCCCGGGCACCGCCGGCCTGCCCAGCGCCGACAGCTGCGAGGGCGGCTTCCACGGCCTGGTCGGCAGCGCCGCGATCTGCGCGCTGGCCCGCGCCCACGGGCTGCCCGCCGACCCGGCCGACGACGCCCCCGCCGCCGAGGCCGCCGTCCGCGCCGCGCTGGCGGGCGGCACGGCGGGCGAACCGTTCCTGGACGAGCTGGCCGAGCGGATCGCGATCGGCGCGGCCGGCGTCTGCGTGGTGCTGGACCCCGGCTGCGTGGTGCTCGGCGGCGAGATCGGCCGGGCCGGCGGGCCGGAGCTGGCCGACCGGGTCGAACGGCGGCTGGCCCTGCTCTCCCCGCTGAACACCGAGGTGCGGGCCGGCACGGCGGGCGGCGGCGCGGTGCTCGCGGGGGCGGTGCTGACCGCCGGGGACGCGGTGCGGCGGGACCTGTTCGGCGAGCCGTGACGGCCCTCGCGTGATCGCTCCCGCCGCCGGTACGGCAGGATGGCGCGGGGGCGCCCGCCCCCGGACCACGAACCACCGTCAGGAGACGCCATGGGCCAGGCCGAGGTGCCGGCCAACCCGTACCGCATCGGCGAGGCCGCGGCGCTGCTCGGCGTCAGCACCGACACCATGCGGCGCTGGGTGGACGCGGGGCGGGTCGCCGCCGCGCGGGACGAGCACGGGCACCGGATCATCCCGGGGGCCGAACTGGCCGCCTTCGCCCGGGAGCTGGCCCGGCCGGAGACCGCGGCGGCGGAGGGCCGGCCGTCCTCGGCGCGCAACCGCTTCCCCGGGATCGTCACCCACGTGGTGCTCGGCGACGTGGCCGCGCAGGTGGAGATCCAGGCCGGGCCGTTCCGGGTGGTGTCACTGATCAGCCGGGAGTCGGCGGAGGAGCTGAACCTCGTCCCCGGCGCACCCGCCACGGCCGTCATCAAGTCCACCAATGTGATGGTCGAACGACGCTGACGCCCCCCGCAGGGCGCCCGCCACCCGTCCCGGAACCGAACGAGAGACCCGGATGACACCCCCGCACCTGCCGACCACCCAGAGCGCCGTGCTCGCCATCGAGGCCGTCGCCCGGCGGCACGGCCGCACCGCCCGCGCCCAGCACGACATCGGCTCCGACCGGACCTTCGCCGGGCTGGTCGGCGCGGGCGGCCCGGACCGCTCGGACCTCGAAGCGGGCGGCATCCCGCACGAGGCGCTGCTGGAGTTCGACGGCCGCCCCGCCGTCACCGTCCGGCTCCTCACCCACGACGAGGTCACCGTGACCGTCGAGGGCATCGCCTTCGACGTCGACCGCGACCGTGTCCCCGGCTTCCTGAACGCCGTCTGGTCCGACCTGGTGCACATCAGGACGCGCACCTTCCCGCCGTCCACCACGCTGATCGTCACCGTCCCCGGGGAACCGAGCCACCGCGAGAGCATCGGCGTCCACGACCTCACTCCCTGGCTCGCCGGAAGGCTCCGATGAACACCGCCGCCAAGCCGTTGAACACCGCCGCCAAGCCCCTCGCCGTCGCCCACCGCGGCGACCCGTACCGCCACCGCGAGAACACCCTGCCCTCGGTCGAGTCCGCGCTCGCCGCCGGCGCCGACGCCGTCGAGGTGGACGTCCAGCTCACCCGCGACCGGGTGCCCGTCCTGCTGCACGACCGCACCCTCGAACGGCTCTGGGGCGACCGGCGGTCGATCGACCGGGTCACCACCGAGCAGCTGGCGCAGCTGCGGCAGGGCCCGCTCGCCGTCCCCACCCTGGCCGAGGCGATCGAGGCGGTGGCCGCCGTCGACAGCCGCCGGCTGCTGATCGACCTGGACGACGCGGTGCCGGTCGCCGCCACCTGGTCGGTGGTCACCGAGCTCGGCGCCGAACGGTCCGTCGCCTTCTGCGGCCCCGTCACGGCCATGCTCGCGGTGCGCGAGCTGGCCCCCGGCGCCGAGATCGCGCTCACCTGGAAGCAGCCCCGGATGCCGGCGCGCGCCCTGCTGGACGACCTGCGCCCGCGCTTCCTCAACCCGCCGTTCGGCCTGGTCACCCCCGAGTTCACCGCCGCCGCGGCGGAACAGGGCCTCGCCGTCTCCACCTGGACCGCCGACCTGCGCCGCACCATGCGCCGGCTGCGCGACACCGGGGTCTCCTCCATCACCTCCAACCGGATCTCCGTGCTGCGCTCGGTGCTGGACGGCCGCCGGTGAACGGACCGGTCCTCGGACCGCGGGCCCTCGGCCGGGCCCTGCTCGCCCGCCAGCACCTGCTCGCCCGCACCGGCCCGGCACCCGCCGCGCTGGTCCGCCACCTCGTCGGACTCCAGGCACAGGCGGCACCCCAGCCGCCCTACCTCGGCCTGCTCGCCCGGATCGACGGCTTCGCGTCCGAGCGACTGAGCACGCTGATCGAGCGGCGGGCGGTGGTCCGGACCGCCCTCCAGCGCGGCACCATCCACCTGGTCACCGCCGAGGACTGCCTGACGCTGCGCCCACTGCTCCAGCCGATGCTGGACGAGGCGCTGCGCACCACCTACGGCAAGCGGCTGACCGGAGTGGACCTGGACGCGCTGGCCGCCGAGGCCCGCGAGCTGGTCGAGACCGAGCCGCGCACCTTCCAGCGGCTCGGCGCGCTGCTCGCCGCGAGCCGCCCCGGCCACGACCCGTCCGCCCTCGCCCAGGCGGCCCGCTGCCGGCTGCCACTGGTGCAGGTCCCGCCGCGCGGGCTGTGGGGGCGCGGCGGCCCGGCCGCCCACACCACCGCCGAGGCCTGGCTCGGCCGCCCGCTCGACCCTTCACCGAGCCCGGACGACCTGGTGCTGCGCTACCTCGCCGCCTTCGGCCCGGCCACCGTCGCCGACGTGCGGAAGTGGTGCGGGCTCAGCAGGCTCGGCGCGGTGGTGGCCCGGCTGGCGCCCCGGCTGCTGGTCTTCCGGGACGAGCGGGGGCGACAGCTGTACGACCTGCCCGAGGCGCCCCGTCCGGACCCGGACACCCCGGCACCGGTGCGGCTGGTCGCGCCGTTCGACAACCTGCTGCTCTCCCACGCGGACCGCACCCGGGTGCTGCCGGAGGAGCACCGGGCCCGGGTGATGACCCGGAACGGGATCGTGCACGGCACACTGCTGGTGGACGGGCTGGTCGCCGGCACCTGGCGGCTGACCGGCGAACGGGAGGTGGCCGTCGCGCCGTTCGGGCCGCTGGGCCGGGCCGACCGGCGGGCGGCGGAGGCCGAGGCGGAGCGGGTGCTGGCCTTCGCCGGGGCGGGCGCGGGGGGCGTGGTGCGGTTCGAGGCGCCCGGATAGCTCGTTCGGGTGCTCACGGCCGATCCACCGCGCGGCCCGTCGGAACCTCTGCTGAGCTGGGGCGGTCCGGAATCGTCGACGACCCCCCGGCGGAGGTGGCGGTGCCCGTGGAGCCCTCGCCCGGCGAACAGCGGCCGGCCGACCACCGCAGGCCGTACCTGATGCTGCCGCCCGCGCTGCGGCAGGCGGCGGCCTGGTCGGTGGCGGTGATCCTGCTGCTCGCCGTGGCCTCGCTGGTGGTGTTCGCACTGGTCGAGCTGCGGGCCGCCACCGTGCCGTTCGTGCTGGCGCTGCTGGGGGCCTCGCTGCTCCACCCGGTGGTGCCCTGGCTGGTGCGCCGGGGCGTCGGACGGAGCCTGGCCGCCGGGCTGACCTGCACGGTGCTGGTCGCCGCGGGCACCGGGGTGATCGCGCTGCTGGTCAACTCGCTGGTGCACAGCGCCCCGCAGATCGCCTCCTCGCTCCAGCAGGCCGGGGAACGGCTGGCGCAGTGGCTGGGCCCGCTCGGGGCGAAGATCCAGCACGCGCTGAGCAACGCGAAGGGCGAGACCAACTCGCTGGTCTCCACCCTCACCAGCGGCGTGCTCTCCGGACTCGGCCTGCTCACCCAGCTGGTCACCGGAGGGGTGCTGGCGCTCGCCCTGGTGTTCTTCTTCCTCCGGGACGGCCACCGCACCGGCGACGCCATCCGCGCCTACCTGCCCGAGCGCAGCGCGGCCACGGTGATCGCCTGCGCCGAGCGGGCCTTCGACGCGATGGCCGGGTTCATGCGCGGCACCACGCTGATCGCCCTGATCGACGCGGGCTTCATCACGATCGGCCTGGTCGCCCTCGGGGTGCCGGGCGCCCCCGGGCTGGGCGCGCTGGTCTTCATGGGCGCCTACATCCCGTTCGTCGGGGCGTTCCTGTCCGGCACCGTGGCGGTGCTGGTGGCCCTCGCGGACGGGGGCCTGGGCACGGCGCTGTGGGCGCTCGGGGTGGTGCTGGCGGTGCAGATGATCGAGGGCAACATCCTCCAGCCGGTCATCCAGAGCCGCACGGTGGAGCTGCACCCGGCCACCATCATGGTCGCCGTGGTGGCCGGCGCCGGAATCGCCGGGATCATCGGCGCCCTGCTCGCCGTTCCGGTCTGCGCGGCCGGGATGGGCATCGTCTCGGTCCTGCGCGGCGACCCGGGCCGACCGGCGGCGTAGGCCGTGTCTCATCATTCCCGCCGGGCGCGCGACGCGAATCATGAGACACGGCCCAGCCGGGTACCGGGAATCCGGGGCCGCGCTCCCGGCGCGGGCAGGCGTGGGCGCCGAATCCGGTTGCCTGGGGGTGGGCGGCATGCGAGCATCACTAACGCGATAGGAGTCGCATTAGTGGCCGGGAGGGGTCGCCATGGAACTGATCGACGTCGCGGAGGCGGGCGCCGGGCCGTACGGGGTGGCCGTGGGGCCGGATGGGGGCGTCTGGTTCACGCTGGTGCACGGCGGGGAGATCGGGCGACTGGCGCCCGGCGGGACGGTCGAGCGGTTCGGACTCGGAGCGCCGGAGTGCGGGCCCGCCGTGATCGTGGCGGGGCCGGACGGGGCGATGTGGTTCAGCCGGATGCGGGACCACCGGATCGGGCGGATCGCCGTGGACGGGACGGCGACGTCCTTCGCGGTGCCGACGGAGAACGCCGGGCCGTACGGGCTGGCCGCCGGCCCGGACGGGGCGCTCTGGTTCACCGAGCTCAACGCGGACCGGATCGGGCGGATCACCGTGGACGGCGAGGTGACGGAGCACCCGCTGCCGCTCGACGGGGCCTTCCCGTCGCTGATCGCCGCCGGCCCGGACGGGGCGCTGTGGTGCACGCTCAACCAGGCGGACGCGGTGGCGCGGGTCGGCACGGACGGCGCGGTCACCGTCCACCGGCTGCCCACCGGGGGCACCGCGCCGGTCGGGATCACCGCCGGGGCCGACGGCGCGCTCTGGTACGTCGGCATCGGCGGCGGGCTGGTCGGGCGGATCACCGCGGACGGCGAGGTGACGGAGCACCCGCTGGCCGACCGGGCGGCCAAGCCGCACGCGATCGCGGCCGGACCGGACGGCCGGCTCTGGTTCACCGAGTGGGGCGCGGGGCGGATCGGCGTGCTCACCCCAGGCGGGCACCTCGACGGGTACCCGCTCCCGGGCGCGGGCGCCGAACCGCACGGCATCGCCGTCGCCCCGGACGGCACCGTGTACGCGGCCCTGGAACGCGGGCAGCTCGCCCGCCTGGACACCCGGGACTACTGACGGCGCAGCAGCTCCTCCGGATCGGCGAGCAGGCCGAGCGCGGCGGCCCGGTCCGGGGCCGGCTCCGGGGTGGGCGGCGGTGGTCCGGGCGTGGCCGCGGGCGAGCAGTTCGCGGTAGCGGGCGGTCGGCGCGGGGCTCGGCTCCAGGCCCAACTCGCGGGCGAGCAGCCGGCGGTGGGAGTCGTGGACGGCGAGTGCTCCGCCGTCGGCGGCGGCCCGGCCGGCCCGGCCTCGGACCCGACGCCCGGTCAGGAGGTCCCGGGCAGCCGGTCGGGAGGTCCCGGTCGGGGCCCGGGAACTCGGGCCCAGCGGCCCCGGGCGGGCGGGCCGAAGGGCCCTGGGGTGCGGAGGCGCCCAGTTCGGATCATGGATCGCCATCCATTCGCACGACGTTCCGAAGGAGTGCGTCCTTGAGCGCCACCCAGGCACAGGGCGACCCCACCTCACCGCCAACCGCCCTTCCGACAGGCGCGGTCAGGGTCAGGAGGCCCGGTTCGGCCCTGGTCAGACTGCTGACCACCACCGACCACAAGACGATCGGCACCATGTACCTGGTGTCCGCATTCGCGTTCTTCCTGATCGGCGGCATCCTCGCCCTGGTCATGCGCGCCGAACTCGCCCGGCCCGGAACGCAGATCCTCTCCAACGAGCAGTTCAACCAGGCGTTCACCATGCACGGCTCGGTGATGCTGCTCCTGTTCGCCATGCCGCTGTTCACCGGCTTCGCCAACTGGATCATGCCGCTCCAGATCGGCGCGCCGGACGTCGCCTTCCCGCGCCTGAACATGCTGTCCTACTGGCTGTTCATGTTCGGCTCGCTGATCGCCGCGGCCGGCTTCGCGACCCCGCAGGGCGCCGCCGACTTCGGCTGGTTCCTCTACGCGCCGCTGTCCGACGCGATCCACTCGCCCGGCGTCGGCGCCGACATGTGGATCATGGGCGTGACGCTGTCCGGCTTCGGCAGCATCTTCGGCGCGGTCAACTTCATCACCACCATCATCTGCATGCGCGCGCCCGGAATGACCATGTTCCGGATGTCCATCTTCTGCTGGAACGTGCTGCTGACCTCGATCCTGGTGCTGCTGGTCTTCCCCGTGCTGGCCGCCGCGCTGCTGGCCCTGGAGTGCGACCGCAAGTTCGGCTCGCACGTCTTCGACCCGGCCAACGGCGGGGCGATGCTCTGGCAACACCTGTTCTGGTTCTTCGGGCATCCCGAGGTGTACATCCTGGCGCTGCCGTTCTTCGGGATCGTGTCGGAAGTCATCCCGGTGTTCAGCCGCAAGCCGATGTTCGGCTACTCCGGCCTGATCGCGGCCACCATCGCGATCGCCGGTCTGTCGGTGACGGTGTGGGCGCACCACATGTACGTCACCGGGCAAGTGCTGCTGCCGTTCTTCTCGTTCATGACCTTCCTGATCGCGGTCCCGACCGGGGTGAAGTTCTTCAACTGGGTCGGCACCATGTGGAAGGGCTCGCTGAGCTTCGAGACCCCGATGCTCTGGACGGTCGGCTTCCTGGTCACCTTCCTCTTCGGCGGCCTGACCGGCGTGCTGCTCGCGGCCCCGCCGATCGACTTCCACGTCTCCGACTCGTACTTCGTCGTCGCCCACTTCCACTACACGCTGTTCGGCACCGTGGTGTACGCGATGTTCGCCGGCTTCCACTTCTGGTGGCCGAAGATGACCGGCAAGAAGCTCGACGAGCGGCTCGGCCGGATGACCTTCTGGACCCTCACCGTCGGCTTCAACGCCACCTTCCTGGTCCAGCACTGGCTGGGCGTCGAGGGCATGCCGCGCCGGTACGCCGACTACCTGGCCTCGGACGGCTTCACCACCCTGAACACCGTCTCGACCATCGGCTCGTTCCTGCTCGGCCTGTCGATCCTGCCGTTCCTCTACAACGTCTGGAAGACCGCCAAGTACGGCGAGAAGGTCACCGAGGACGACCCGTGGGGCTGGGGCCGCTCGCTGGAGTGGGCGACCTCCTGCCCGCCGCCGCGGCACAACTTCGTCAAGCTGCCGCGGATCCGCTCCGAGTCCCCGGCCTTCGACCTCCACCACCCGGACATCGCGGCCCGGGACTACCTGGAGTACAGCGGGAAGCCCGCCGCGCACCTGGCCGACGTGGAGCCGGCGAAGTACGACCGGCCGCTGAGCCGGGCGGACCGGGCGTCCGCCGCCCTGGCCGCCGAGCGCACCGCGCCCGCCGAGCCGCCCTCCTCGGAGGGCTGATCCCGGGG
>NZ_JBHUAF010000321.1:0-9935 GCF_042789895.1 Kitasatospora sp. NPDC056783 | reverse complement strand
GGGGGAGGGGGCTAGCGGGCCTGGCCGCCCTTGGGCATCCGGGCGCCCTTGGGCATCGGGCCCTTGGGGATCGGCGCCTTGGAGAGCAGGTCGCCCAGCGCGCGCAGCCGGTCGTTCGTCTCGGTGACCTGGGCGGCGGTGATGGCGCGCGGCAGACGCATCAGGTGGATCTGGAGCTTCTTCAGCGGGATCTCGCCCTCGCCGTTGCCCACCACGATGTCGTGCACCGGCACGTCGCCGACCACCCGGGACATCTTCTTCTTCTCGGAGGCCAGCAGCTGGCGGACCCGGTTCGGGTTGCCCTCGCCGATCAGCGCGATGCCGGCCCGGCCCACGGCGCGGTAGACCGCGTCCTGGTTACGGGTGACCGCGACCGGGGTGCTGTTGGAGCTCCAGCCGCGCCGGATGTTGTCCAGTACCGCCGCCACGGCGCCCGGCTGCCCCTCCATCTGCCCGAACGCGGCGCGCTCGGCCCGGCGCCCGAAGACGATCGCCATGGCCAGCACGGCCACGATGAAGCCCAGGATGCCCAGGTAGACGGGGTGCTCGATCGCGAAGCCGATGGCGAGGAACACGCCGAAGGTCAGCAGGCCGACGCCGGCGATGATCAGGCCGATCTTGGTGTCGACCTTCTTGGTCATGCTGTACGCCAGGCGGATCTGCTTCAGTCGCCCGGTGTTCTCGGATGTTTCCCTCGCCATAACGGTCATGGTACTTGGCACGGGTACGGGATATCCAAGCCCGGGTACCCGTTCGCTCCAACCGTGACGCACGGGGCGGTACGCCGTCGCGCACAGCGACGCCGGAACCCCCGGGTGTCGCGCTGAGCGACGCGGACCGCCTGGCCGCCGGACGGCCCGACCGTCGGACCGGCCGACCGTCTGACCGCCCTACCGCTGGACCGCGCTACCGCTGGACCGCCCTACCGCCGGACCGGCCGCGTCCCCGGTGCCCCGGCCACCGCGTCGGCCCCGGCCACCGCGTCGCCGTGCTCGCGGTCCGCCGCGTACTCGCGGTTCTCGCAGACCGCCGCCCAGGCGTTGCGGCGCGCGTGCCGCTGCCCGGGGGCCGACAGGACGCTCTCGGCGAACCGCAGCGCCACCCCCACCGATCGGATCCGCATCCGCATGCCGAACAGCTCCTCTCCTGGCTGGAATGGCCGAGAAGAATCGAACACCCATCAGGGGTCCAGCGTCCCCACCCCGTGTTACCAGGCCGTGACCAGGCAGTCAAAGCGGGGTGAAAACCGAAAGGGCGGAGCCGTGGCTCCGCCCTTCGAATGGCTCAAACGGTTCGGACCGATCGGGAGACCGGTCAGACCGAGGCCTGCTCGCGCCGCTCCAGCGCCTGCCGGTACAGCCGGCCGGCCCGGTACGAGGAGCGCACCAGCGGGCCCGACATGACGCCGGCGAAGCCCAGCTCCTCGGCTTCCTCCTGGAGCTCGACGAACTCCTGCGGCTTCACCCAGCGCTCGACCGGGTGGTGGCGCAGCGAGGGGCGCAGGTACTGGGTGATGGTGATCAGCTCGCAGCCGGCGCCGACCAGGTCGGCCAGCGCCTGGCTGACCTCCTCACGGGTCTCGCCCATGCCCAGGATCAGGTTGGACTTGGTCACCAGCCCGGCCGCGCGGGCCTGGGTGATGACGTCCAGCGAGCGCTCGTAGCGGAACGCCGGGCGGATCCGCTTGAAGATCCGGGGCACCGTCTCGACGTTGTGCGCGAGCACCTCGGGGCGGGAGGAGAACACCTCGGCCAGCTGCTCGGGGACCGCGTTGAAGTCGGGGATGAGCAGCTCGACGCCGGTGCGGCCGGCCGCGCGGCCGGCGGTCATCGCGTGCACCTGGCGCACGGTCTCGGCGTACAGCCAGGCGCCGCCGTCCTCCAGGTCGTCGCGGGCCACACCGGTGATGGTGGCGTAGTTGAGGTCCATGGTGACGATGGACTCGGCGACCCGGCGCGGCTCGTCGCGGTCGAACTCGGCGGGCTTGCCGGTGTCGATCTGGCAGAAGTCACAGCGGCGGGTGCACTGGTCACCGCCGATGAGGAAGGTCGCCTCGCGGTCCTCCCAGCACTCGAAGATGTTGGGGCAGCCGGCCTCCTGGCAGACCGTGTGCAGCCCCTCCTTCTTCACCAGCGAGTGGAGGGCGTTGTACTCCGGGCCCATCTTCGCGCGGGTCTTGATCCACTCGGGCTTCCGCTCGATGGGGGTCTCGCTGTTGCGGACCTCCAGGCGGAGCAGCTTCCTGCCGTCGGGCGCGACAGCGGACACGTGCGACTCCTAGAACTAGACGGGGTACCCCCAGGGTACGCCTGTGGTTGTACGGCTTTCGCCGGGCCTGTCGCCCTGCAATCGCAGGGGAACACGGCTACCGGCCAGTAGATTCCCGCTGCCGCCGGGGCTTTCCGGACGGGACTTCCCGACGGCCGCCGAAGGGGTGGTCAGTGGCTGAGCGCCGGTTCCGGCAGCTCGGCGAAGAGCTCCGCCAGGTGCCGTTCGACCACCGGAGCCGCCTCGGCGACGGACAGCTCGCGCTTCAGTTCGCCGGTGAGCGAGGCGACGCCCGCGTCCCGGATGCCGCACGGCACGATCTTGTCGAACCAGGTCATGTCCGGGGCGCAGTTGAGCGCGAAGCCGTGCATGGTCACCCCGCGGGCGACCCGTACGCCGATCGCGGCGAGCTTGCGGTCGTCGCCGCGCTGGCCGGCGTTGGAGGGCGCGTACTCGGGGCCGGCCAGGCGCGGGTCGATGCCCAGCGGCAGGCCCATCCGCAGGGTCAGCTTGCCGATGTCCACCACCTGCGCCGGGTCCACCACGGCGTCCGGCAGGGACTGGCCCAGCACCCAGACCCCGCTGCGGCCCTCGACCCGGGTGGTTCCGATGCCGAACTCGCCGGCGGTGCGGATCAGCGCCTCCTCCAGCCGGCGGACGTAGGCGATGACGTCGATCGGGTCGGGCAGCTTGACGATCGGGTAGCCGACCAGCTGGCCGGGGCCGTGCCAGGTGATCTCCCCGCCCCGGTTGACCTCGACCACCGGGGTGCCGTCCAGCGGCAGGTCGGCGGGGTTGGTGCGCTTGCCCATGGTGTACACCGACTGGTGCTCCAGGAGCAGGACGGTGTCCGGGATCTCGTCCGCGACCCGCAGCGCGTGCAGCCGCTGCTGCTCCTCCCAGGCTTCCTGGTAGGGCACGGTCCGCTCACCTATGCCCATGTGCACGAAACGCACGTTCTCGCTCACCGCTGCCGCTCCTTGCCAGGCGTTCGAGACCAACCTCGCCACTGTACGCCCAGCCCGGACCGGACCCGTCCGGCCCGTGCCCCGTCGTGACCCTCAGCCGCCCGACTCCTCCCCGCTCCCGGCGAGCAGCCGGAGCCGCAGCGCGAGCTGGAGCTCCAGCGACCGCTCCGGCTGGTTCCAGTCCCGCCCGAGCAGGGCCTCGACCCGGTCCAGCCGCTGGACGACGGTGTTCACGTGGACGTGCAGCTCGTCCTTGGCCCGGGTCAGGCTGCCGCCGCAGTCGAAGTAGGCGCGAAGGGTGCGGACCAGCTCGGTGCCGCGCCGGGCGTCGTACTCCAGCAGCGGGCCGAGCGTCGCGCCGACGAAGCCGTCCACGTCGTGGCCGTCGCCGAGCAGCACGCCGAGGAAGCCGAGCGAGCGGGCCGAGGCGCCCTCCCCGGCGCGGCCGAGCACCCGCAGTGCCCGGACGCAGCGCAGGCCCTCGGCGTAGGAGGCGGCCAGCGCGGACGGTCCGGCGGCCGGGCGGCCGGCGCCGACGGTGACCGGGAACCCGGCCAGCCGGGCCAGCCGCTCGGCGGCCTGCCGGGCGGTCGCCTCGGGGCCGTGGGCGCCGCCGGTGTCGGCGGGCGTCAGCAGCACGACCGTGTCGGTGTGCTCGGCGCTGACGCCGCGGGAGCCGAACAGGTAGCGCCGGGCCGCGCCCGCCAGCCGTCCCCGGTCGTCGTCCTTCCCGTCGGCCGGCTCCGCGACCAGCACCAGGTGCGGCCGGGCGAGGTCGACGCCGAGCCGGCGGCCGCGCGCGGTGAGCCCGGCCGGGTCGCGCTCGGGTGCGGTCAGCAGATCGGTGAGCAGCTCGCCGCGGACCCGGTTCTCGGTCTCGGCGACCGAGCGGCGCAGCAGCAGGAGCAGTGCGGTGACCACGCTGGCCCGCTCGAACAGCCGCCGGTCGGCGTCGTCGAGGTCGGGCCGGCCACGCAGCACCAGGGTGCCGAGCGCGTCGTGCCCGGCCAGCACCGCGCAGACCCACTGCTCGCCGTGCCGGACGGACCGGCCCTCGGCGCGCGAGGCGGCGACCGCCTCGGTCAGCTCGGCCGCGGGTGCGGAGCGTCCGGCCAGTGGCTCGCCCTCAGCGTCCAGGACCGCTATCTCGCCGCCCAGCAGGACCGCGACGGCGGCGGCGACGTCCGGCACCTCGGCGCCGCGCAGCACCAGGTCGGTGAGCCGGTCGTGGGCCTGCTCGGCGCGCTGGACGGCGGCGGAGTGGGCCCGGACCAGTTCGTTGGCGGCGTTCAGCTCGGCGAGCGCGGCCCGGGTGTCGGCCAGCGACTTGGCGGTGTCCAGGGCGATCGCGGCGTGCGCGGCCAGCGAGCAGAGCAGCGCGACCTCGTCGGGGGAGAAGGCGCGCGGCGTGCGGTCGGCGGCGAACAGGACGCCGATGACCTGCCCGCCGATCAGCAGCGGCACCCCGATGATCGCCACCAGGCCCTCGTCCAGCACGCCGGCGTCGATCGTGCCGGTGTGGTGGAAGCGCTCGTCGGTGCGGTAGTCGGGGGTGGCGTACGGGCGGGCGGTCTGCGCGACCAGCCCGCCCAGGCCGTCGCCGAGGCTGAGCCGCAGCGTCTGGAACAGCGCGGAGACCGAGCCGTCGGTGACCCGCATGTAGGTGTCGCCCGCGGCCTCGTCCGGCAGGGTCAGGTACGCGATGTCGGTGCCGAGCAGCATCCGGGCCCGGCGGACGATCGCCTGGAGCACGCTGTCCAGGTCCCGGGAGGCGGCGAGGTCTCCGGCGGTGTCGAACAGCGCGGTCAACTCGGCCTCGCGGCGCCGGTGTTGACGCAGGGTGCGGTGAACTCGCAGGGCCTGCCAGGTGGCGTCGTCGATCTCGGCGAGGACGGCGGCCGGCGCACCGCGGCGGCGGGCGTCGGCCAGCACGTCGGCGAAGTCCTCGGTGGCGGCGCCGGAGGCGAGCAGGTCGAGCAGCCGCCGCAGCGCGGGCGCGGCGCTTTCGTGAGGGTGGTTCATGGTGCGTGCTGCCAATCGGCGTCGGTTCCGTCGGTTCCGAGAAAGCGCGATCGTATCGGCTCGGCCTCAGACGGCGGTGGGCTTGCCGACCGGGGCGGCGTCCGGGGCCGCGGCCTCCGTGGCCTCCGCGGCCCGCGGGTCGTTCCCGTCCTCGACGGCCGCGAGGTCCTGCCCCCTGGTCTCCCGGCCGCAGAGTACCGCCAGGACGGTGATCGCCGCCGCGATGGCGACGTACACCGCGATGGGGGTGGCGCTGCCGTAGTCCTTGAGCAGCGCGGTGGCGATCAACGGCGCGGGGGCGCCGGCCGCCACCGAGGAGAACTGGGCCCCGATCGAGGCGCCCGAGTAGCGCATCCGGGTCGCGAACAGCTCGGAGAAGAAGGCGGCTTGGGGCGCGTACATCGCGCTGTGGAAGACCAGGCCGACGGTCACGGCGGCGACCAGCGGGCCGAAGGACTCGGTGTCCACCAGCCCGAAGAAGACGAAGGCCCAGGCGCCCACCCCGACCGCGCCCACCAGGTACACCGGCTTGCGCCCGACCCGGTCGGACAGCGCGCCGAACAGCGGGATCAGCGCGAACTGGATCGCGGAGGCGATCAGGACGGCGTTCAGCGCGGTCTGCTTGGAGAAGTGCGCGTGGGTCACGGCGTAGGTGAGGACGAAGGTCGTCATCACGTAGTAGGAGATGTTCTCCGCCATCCGCGCGCCCATGGCGATCAGCACCTCCCGCCAGTGGTGGCGCAACACCTCGACCAGGGGCGGCCGTTCGGCGCTCCTCCGCTCCGCCTGCCGCTTCTGCTGCGCGGCCAGCGCCTGCTTGAACAGCGGCGACTCGTCCACCGCGAGCCGGATCCACAGGCCGACCCCGACCAGGACCGCCGACAGCAGGAACGGCACCCGCCAGCCCCAGGCCAGGAAGTCGGCGTCCGACTGCACCGTCGTCATCAGCGACAGCACCCCGGCCGCCAGCAGGTTCCCGGCCGGCGCCCCGCCCTGCGGCCAGGACGCCCAGAACCCGCGCCGCCGCTGGTCCCCGTGCTCCGACACCAGCAGCACGGCGCCGCCCCACTCGCCGCCGAGCGCGAAGCCCTGCACCAGCCGCAGCACCGTCAGCAGCACCGGCGCGGCGGCGCCGATCGAGTCGTAGGTCGGCAGCAGGCCGATCGCCGTGGTGGCCCCGCCCATCAGCAGCAGGCTCACCACCAGCAGCCGCTTGCGCCCGATCCGGTCCCCGAAGTGGCCGAACACCAGCGCCCCGAGCGGTCGCGCCGCGAACCCGATCGCGTAGGTCAGGAAGGACAGCAGCGTTCCGGTCAGCGGATCGCTGTGCGGGAAGAACAGCTTCCCGAAGACCAGGGCGGCCGCCGTTCCGTACAAGAAGTAGTCGTACCATTCCACGGTTGTTCCGATGAGGCTCGCGGCCACGATGCGTGGCAGTGAGCCTCCGGTGGTTTTCGGAGCGTCTGAGCCGTTCATGGTCACCACTTCCGGGTGGGGGACGATGTTCGCCACAAGGTAGGAAGCGCTCGACCCCGGGACTATGTGACTGGCTCACATAGACCAGGGGTCGAATATGGCGGCTTGCCCTATGGGTGATCCCCTCCGTCCACGGAGCGTTCCCGGCTCAGCGCGCCGTCCAGCCGCCGTCGACGGGGAGGCTGGAGCCGGTGATGTAGGAGGCTCCGGGGGAGCAGAGCCAGACGGCGAGCTGGGCGACCTCCTCGGGCTCGATGAGACGCTTCACGGCGGTGCGGTCGAGCATGATCCGCTCGACCACCTCCTCCTCGGGGATGCCGTGGGCGAGCGCCTGGGCGGCGATCTGCTTCTCCACCAGGGGCGTCCGTACGTAGCCCGGGTTGATGCAGTTGCTGGTGACGCCGTGCGGCGCGCCCTCCAGGGCGACGGTCTTGCTCAGGCCCTCCAGGGCGTGCTTCGCGGTGACGTAGGCGGACTTGAAGGCGCTGGCGCGCAGGCCGTGGACGGAGGAGACGTTGACGATCCGGCCCCACTCCCGCGCGTACATGTGCGGCAGGGTGCGGCGCAGGATCCGGAACGGGGCCTCGACCATGACCCGCTGGATCAGCGTGAAGCGGTCCGGCGGGAACTCGTGCACGGGCGCGACGTGCTGGAGGCCCGCGTTGTTGACGACGATGTCGGCGTCGTCCGGGAGGGCGTCCACGGCCGCGGGGTCACCGAGGTCGGCGACGATCGCGCGTCCGTCGATCCGCTCGGCGAGCTCCTCGGCCGGGCCGGCCGCGAGGTCCACGACGTAGACCCGGGCGCCGGCCCCGGCGAGGGCCTCGGCGCAGGCCCGGCCGATGCCGGAGGCGGCTCCGGTGACCATGGCCGTGCGGCCGGCGAGCGGGCGGGCAGTAGAGGTGTCCATGGCCGAGAACGGTAAGAATCCGGCGGCCCCGCTCCCATGTGGCGGACCGCCACAGCATCCCGCTGAGCTGTGGTGTTCTCCGCCATGACGATGGCGCGCGGACCGAACGGCGGATCGACCCTCGGAACCGCCGACGGTTCAGCCGCGGACAGCCAAACCCGAGGTGACCCCGCTTCCCCACAATGGGCGCGGTTGCTTCACCCGTTCGGTGGATTGCTCGGTCAGATCCACCCATAGCGCCCGAATGCTCGCTACATTCACGCCGATTCCCGACAGGGGGCGCCGCCCCAGGCCGCCGAAGTGCTGGTGAGGCCCGGTGCGACGTCCGAGAGGTGTTGACAGACATGCCCCAACGGCCCGCAACCGACAGCCCGGCGTACGGACCGCTCGACCCGCTCGGCCAGCACCGAGGGCCGGCCGGCCGGACCCTTCCGGACGCCCCCGACGCCCTGACCGCCGACACGCTGACCGCCGACACCCAGGCCGCCGACGACCTGCGGCTGCCGGTGCAGGCCGCACCCGACCGGCACGAGGCCCCCGGCGCGCCCGCGCCGGCCCCGGCCCGCGGCGCCGGCCACTCCGGCCCGGCCCCGCAGAACGGCCAGCTCGCGGCGCTGATCGAGGAGGCCGGCTTCTCGCACGCCGGCCTCGCCCGCAGGGTCGACCAGCTCGGCCTGGAGCACGGCCTCGACCTGCGCTACGACAAGACCTCGGTCACCCGCTGGCTGCGCGGCCAGCAGCCGCGCGGGGCCACCCCGGCGCTGATCGCCGAGGTCTTCACCCGCCGGCTCGGCCGCCGCCTCACCGCCCAGGACCTCGGCCTGGACGCCTGCGCCCCGGTCTACGCCGGCCTGGAGTTCGCCGAGACGCCGCAGGAGGCGGTGGACATCGTGGCGAGCATGTGGCGCAAGGACAACGGGCCGCAGTCCGAGCTGCGCCGGATCGCCTTCACCCCGGCGGGCCTGGTCGTCCCCAGCCGGGACTGGCTGATCGGCCGCACCGACGAGCGGGTCGCCCGGGACGGCTCCACCCTGGTCCGGCCGGACGCCGCCACCGGTCCGCCGTCCGGCAGCGCCACCTCCGCGGCCATCACCGGTGCCCCGACGCCGGGTGCGCCCGGCGCGTCCGGCGTGAGCCCGGTGCGCGGCCCGGGCGCCCCCGTCGCCCGCAGCACGGCCGGCACCACCGGTACCGCCCCCACCATCGGGCGGGTGCCCATCCAGAGCCGCCGGCCGCCGGTCGCGGTCGAGCCGCCGTACTCCGACCCGGCCCGGGAGTCCCGCCCCACCCTGCGGGTCGGCCGCGGCGACATCGCCGCCATCCGGGCCGTCGGCGACCTCTTCAGGGCGCTCGACCACGCCTACGGGGGCGGCCACGCCCGCCAGGCGCTGGTGCGCTACCTGGAGAGCGAGGCCGAGCCGATGCTGCGCGGCCGTTACGGCGAGCAGATCGGCCGGGCCCTGTTCGGGGCGGTCGCCGACCTCACCAGGCTGGCCGGCTGGACGTCCTTCGACATCGCCGCGCACGGCCTGGCCCAGCGCTACTTCGTCCAGGCGCTGCGGCTCTCCCAGGCCGCCGGGGACCGCGCGCTCGGCGGCTACGTGCTGGTGACGATGAGCCAGCAGGCCGTCCACCTGGGCCACGGCCGGGAGGCGGTCCAGCTCGCCAGGGTCGCCCAGCAGGGCGTGGGCACCGCCGTGCCGCCGGTCGTGCAGTCGCTGATGCACGCCGCCGAGGCGCGCGGGCACGGTCTGCTGGGCGACGTCCGCTCCTGCACCACGGCCCTGGTGCGCGCCGAGCGCTCCCTGGCCGCGGCCCGGGCGGGTGACGAACTGCCCTCCTGGGCGCGGTACTTCGACGAGGCCCAGCTCTCCGACGAGTTCGCCCACTGCTACCGCGACCTCCAGCAGTGGCGGACGGCCGCGCAGCACGCCGAGAAGTCGCTGCGGCTGCGCTCGCCCGCCTACGCGCGCAGCCGGATCTTCTGCCGGCTGGTGCTGGCGACCGCCCGGCTCGGCATGGGGGACCTCGACGAGGCCTGCACCATGGCCACCGACGCGCTGCGGGCGGCGGGGGAGATGCGCTCGGCCCGCTCGCTGGAGTACGTCCGGGACTTCCACCGCCGCCTCACCCCGTACCGGGGCAGCCCGGTGGCCCGGGCCTTCGAGGAGTCGGCCCGGCAGGTGGGGGTGATCTGAGGGAACCGGGCGCGCCTCCTCCTCGGCGGACACCTCGTCCCCGGGGCCGGCCTTCACGCCGCCGATGTCGATGATCGCGGCGCCGTGCGAGAC
>NZ_JBHUAF010000320.1:0-9949 GCF_042789895.1 Kitasatospora sp. NPDC056783 | reverse complement strand
GGGGGCCCCCCCCGGCGGCGGCGCGACCCCCGCCCCGCGGGGGGGGTCCCGGGCTGAGCGCCGCCCCCACCGCGACAGGACGGGCCCGTCGGCGCGCACCGCACGCCCCCGACCGGGTGCCCTGTCGCCGGGTGCGGCGGAGGGCGGTCGTCAGGGAGTGAACCGCACCTCGGGGTAGGCGGCGCTGGGCCCGTCGAGCAGCGGCTGCGGGATGCCCTTCAGCTGGAGGTCGAAGAACGCCCCGACGTACTGCCGCGTGACGGCGACGGCACGCCGGCCGTCGATGGTGGTGTGCGGGCCCTTGGGGATGCCGAGACCGTCGAAGAAGACCGGAAGGTCGGTGAAGCTGCCGTGGTCGGAGCCGTCGACCGTCAGCAGGCGCTTCCAGCCGTCCAGCCGGGCAAAGCTCGTGACCCAGGTCGAGTCCTGGCGGCCGTTGTCGAGTGGGTGGCCGATCATCATGAACGGCTTGCCCTTGAGGCCGGACTCGGGCACCAGGTAGTGCATGGTGCCGTCCAGGTTCACCCCGGCCCGGATCCGGTCGTCGGTGAGCAGGGCCGGGACGGTGGAGGCGCCGCCGGCCGAGTGTCCGGCCATGCCGATCCGGTCGCGGTCGATCAGCCGGGCGTACCGCCAGGCCGGGTGCGGGCGGTTGGTCAGCTGGTCGATGACGAAGGAGACGTCCTTCGCCCGGCCCGCCTCCAGGAGGGCCGAGGCCTTGTCGTCGCTGCCGTCGACCTTCCCGCAGGCCTCGCAGGGGAGTGTCCGCCCGTCGGGGAAGGTGGTGCCGGTGTTCTCGTAGGTGTGGTCGATCACCGCCACGACGTAGCCGTGGCTGGTCAGATCCTCGGCGAGGCCGCTGAGTGTGGCGCGCGGCATGGTGAAACCGGGGGAGAGGACCACCAGCGGGTAGTGGCTCCCCTGCGGGCGGGCGCCGGACTCCGCCCAGGTCCGGGTGCCGGACACCGCCTCGGTCGGGAGGGTGTTGCCCGGCAGCTTCCCGTCCAGCAGCGCCCTGGCGGCCGCGGGCGTCATGTGCGGGGCGGGGGTGCCCGTCCCGGCGCGCGCGGGGTAGTACATCGAGACCATCAGCTGGCGCGGGCCGGCGGACGGCACCCACGGGTCGGGGCGGTTCTGGTCCACCAGGTGCAGGACCTCCTCTCCGACCGCGAACGGCCCGGTCGGGCGCGGGAGTTCGACCGGGGCGGTGGCCTGGGTGGCCTGGATGGTCTGGGTGGCCTGGCCGGTCGGGGAGGTGGCGGAGTTGACGGGTGGCGCGGCCAGGGCGGGCGCGGCGGCGGCGACGGACAGCGGCAGGGCGAGCAGCAGGGTGGCCGCGGCGGCGGTTGCTCGAAGTCGGCTCATGTCGGCGACGGTAGTTCGCGGGCACGTGAGTTGACGTCGGCTCAGGGGTGTACTGCTCCCTTCCGGGTGGGGGTCCTGACGCCCTTAAGGGGGAAGTCATCCAACGGCGGTCACCCGGCGGTCACCCGACGGCCGTCATCCGGAGATCCTCCAGGAAGCCTGCGGCCGCACGGGCGTTGAGCACCGTGAAGGTGAGCGGGAGCCCGGCCGAGTGTGTTCGGATCTCCAACTCGCCGAGGCCGGAGGCCCGGGCGGAACACACCTCCGCCCACGGGTAGGTCTCCGTCGCGGCCAGCGGGTGCGGCGGCCGGTGCACCAGCCCGCCGGCCGTCACCGTCAGCCGCCCCCGTGCGAAGCGGACGCCCCCCTCGGCGCGCAGCGTCTCGTGCAGAGCGGCGCGGAGCCAGGGGGAAAGGCGCTCCTCCAGCTCCCGGAACAGCCCGCCCATCCCGCACAGGTGCGCCAGTGCCAGGGGCTCGCCCGTTCCGACCCGCCATATTCGCCCGTGCTCGTGCGCTCCGCGCGGCCCGCCGGGGGAGTACTCGGTGGCCTCCACCGCACTCCAGGGCAGCGGCTCCTCGCCTCCGCCCGCCGACACCAGCACCAGCCCGCCCTCGTGGACCCGTACCGACCGCAGCCCGGGCGACGGCCGCAGCCGCTCGTACCCGCTCACCGCCACCACCGCGGCGGCGGCCAGCACGGCCGCGGGCCACCACTCACCGAGCGCCAGGCAGACCACCAGGGAGAGGGCCGCCCCGCAGGAGTGCAGCCACACCCGAGCCCGCCGGGACAGCGGCCGGAACCGTCGGTACACCCGCACCACCGGACCGAGTCGACCGACCGGAGCGACCGGACCGGCCGACCGCACGTGTGCCGGCGAACACGTCACCGCCATGTCGGCCCCCTTCTTCCAGGCGGATCCCCTCATGGGAACCGCGACTGCCGGAACCCAGCATCGACCGCTCGGAGCCTCCGCCGACAGTGCCAATCGGCACATACTGGCCTGAAGCACCTCCGCCATCATCGCGCCCCGGCCGCAGCCCTTCGCCACCGGGGTGGGTGCCGGTGACACGGGAGGGGGAGGGCGTGACCACCGGGTTCGGCGCAGGCGGCGGCCGGGCGCCGGGAGGTTCGGGGAAGGCCGTCGATCCGGGCCCGGCGCGGTCGTGGACGCAGCCGCGGCCGCGGACACCCGAACCTGCCGATCGGCACTGTCGGCGGAGGCCGCGAAGAGTCGATCCTGAGCATCCGGAAGTTGCGGCTCCCCCGAGGAGCCCCCGGAGCGAAGGGAGTTCGGCATGGCAGGCGTGCTCGTCACGGCGGTGGCGCGGGTGGAGGCCCTCCTGTCCCGGTGGAGCGGCTCCCGGCCCTCACCCCGTCGACGCGAACTCGTTCTGCAGCCTGCGCAGCAGCGCGGTGCCGGCCGGATCGGCCGGGCGGCGGGTGTTGGCCAGCGCCACCACGCCCACCCGCTTCTCGGGGTCGAACGCCACGAACGACCGGAAGCCGCCGGTGCCCCCGTTGTGCCAGATCTGGAGGTGCCCGCCCTGCTGGGTGTGCAGACGGTGGCCGAGCCAGCCCAGGTGCGTCCAGGCGAACGGGTTGACGCGGTGACGGGTCTCCCGGGTGAGGGCGATCGCGGACGCCAGCGGCGCCTCCGGCTCGCGCTCGGCGTCGAGTTGGGCCCGCAGGAACGCCACGAGGTCGGCGGCCGTCGACCGGAGCCCGCCCATCCCGGGGATGGCCGCCAGGTTCCAGTACGGCACCGGCCGACCGCCCTGGGTGTGCCCGTGTGCCAGCCGCGCGGACTGCTCCGCGTCCGAGCGCACGCAGGTGTCCACCAGGCCCAGCGGCGCGCAGACCTCGCGGGCCACCAACTCCTCGTACCCGGTGCCGGACCGCCGTGCGAGGGCCAGGCCGAGCAGCCCCGCGCCGAGGTTGGAGTAGCGGAAGCTGCGCCCGGGTACGGCCCGCAGCCGCGTCCGGGCGAGTCCGTCGAGCACCTCCTCGACCGTGCAACCGGCGTACGGATCAGGACTGTTGGGCTTCAGAAGGGAGGTCATCAGCATGCCCCGGGGCAGGCGGGGGAGCCCCGAGGTGTGGGTGGCGAGGTGCCGCAGGGTGATCGGCTGCGCGCCCTTGACCGGGACGACGGCGGGCTCGCCCGCGGGCCCGGTGAGCACCTCGGCGAGCGGCTCGTCCAGCCGGACCCGCCCGTCGAGGGCCAGCCGGGCGAGCGCGAGCGAGGTGAACACCTTGGTGACGGAGCCTATTTCGAACAGCGTGTGCGGTCCTGGTGTGCCGCCGTCCGGGCCGATCCGTCCCGCGCCGCGGATCTCCACGCCGTCGCCGGCCAACCCGGCGACCACCGCCCCGACGCGTCGGCCCGCGAGCCGGTCGGCCGTCTGCTGCACGAGGCAGGCGAGTTCGTTCATGCACGCGAGCCTAGATGCCTCCGGAGGGCGGATCGTCAGCCCGGAAAACGATTTCGATCCCCTCCGATGTTCCTGCGGAGACACACCCTCGCGGCGCCCCTCCCGGTCCGCTCCGCCATGCCCGCCATGCCCGCCGTGCCCTCCGTGCCTCGAACGGTGCGAACGGTACGAACGGCGGGAGCGCCACGGAGCCCGTGGCCGGCTCAGGCCTCCAGTGCCGCCCGCAGTCGTGCCGCGACCTCCGCCGCCCCCGCCTCGTCCGGATACCGTCGGCGCGGCCAGAAGAACCCGCGCAGCCCGTCCTTCGGATTGCGCGGCACGACGTGGACGTGGAGGTGGGGCACCGACTGGCTGATCCGGTTGTTGGCCGCCACGAAACTGCCCGCCGCGCCCAGGCCGCGCTCCACGGCCGCCGCCACCCGCTGCACCCGCAGGAAGAACGGCCCGACCTCGGTCGTCGGCAGGTCGGCCAGCGTCGCGTGGTGGGCGCGCGGCACCACCAGGACGTGTCCGGGGAACAGCGGCCGACGGTCCAGGAAGGCGACCGCCACCTCGTCGTCCAGCACCCGGTGCGCGGGCTCGTCGCCCGCCACCACCGCACAGAAGACGCAGTCCATCCGTCCATTCAAACCGGCGGCGGGCCGCCCCGGCATCTCCGCGAAACCCCGTGGACCGGGCTTCACCCGTCCGGCCGCCGACCAGGTGCGGGCGCCCCGGGGCCGGGCGCACGGTGCTGCCGGGGGCCGGACCGCGGGCGCATCGAGCGCCCGGTCAGGAGGCCCCGCGAGGAGGTGGCCCGGATGGCGGGCAAGTTCGAGGTCTATCAGGACGCCGGTGGCAAGTACCGGTTCCGGCTCAAGGCGGGCAACGGCGAGATCGTCGCCACCGGGCAGGGCTACGCGAGCAAGGACGCCGCCCACAAGGGCGTCGAAGCGGTCCAGCGGGCCGCCGACGGCGCGGCGGTGGTGGACGTCCCCAAGGCCGCCTGACCGTGCGAGGTGCGGAGCCCGGCCCACCCGGCCCGCCCGAGCCGGCCGCCGGGCACCCCCTCGCGTCGCCGAGCCCCCGGCACCTCACTCGTACCGGTACAGCAGCGCCTCCCGCTCGGTCTGCTCGATCATCTCCACGGTCAGGGACTCGTCCCGCAGGTGCGAGAGCGTGACCTCCGCCGAACTCGGCTGCGCGTCCTTGACCAGCCAGTTCTCCGGTTTCCATGCCGAGGCCCGCAGGAAGGCCTTCGGGCAGTGCCCGTACACCTCCTCGACCGCGACCACGATCGCGCTGCGCGGCGGCTTGCCGACGGCGGTCAGCTGCCGCAGCAGCTCCGGGTCGGTCGAGACGCAGGCCCGCCCGTTGACCCGCAGCGTGGCGTCCCGGCCCGGGACGACGAAGAGCAGTCCGATCCGACCGGTCTCCACGATGTTGTGCAGGGTGTCCAACCGCTTGTTGCCGGTGGCGTCCGGAATGGCCAGGGTGTACTCGTCGAGCACCGAGACCAGCCCGGCCGGGCCGCCGCGCGGGGAGACGTCGCAGCGTCCGGCGGCGTCCGCGCTGGCGACGAAGACCAGGGAGGAGCAGGCGATCAGCCGCTGTGCGACCTCGTGCAGGTGGTCGACCTGCTTGCGGCGCGCATGCTCGCCGGGCTGCTCGTAGACCTCGCGCAACTGGTCGGCGTCGGTGAGCGCGCCCGTACGGAGGGCGTCGAACAGTCCGCTCGGCCGGTCAGGCAGGAGGGCTGACGAAGTGGCAGATTCCGGTGTGGTCGTCATACCGGGAATGTAGCGGAGGCCGACCGGAAGGCCTCCCGAAGCGGCTCGGAAAATCCCCGTCGCCACCCCTCCCCACCAGCGGTTTTCCGCTCATAATGGGGCCAGGGACGCCAGCCGTAGCCGGAGGTGGTGGTCGTGATCGTAAGAATCTGGGCCGGGCAGGTCCTGGCCGGTCGCATCGAGGAGTTCTGCGCGCACCTGGCCGGTCAGGTGATCCCGCAGCTGGGGCGTACGGACGGCTGCTTCGGCGGTGAGCTGCTGCGCTCGGTGGCCGAGGACGGCCACCGGGTGCTCGTGGTGAGCCGCTGGCGCGACGAGGAGGCCCTACGCGGGTACGCCGGGCCGATGTGGCGGATCCGGCCGGTCTGGTCGGAGGGCGAGCTGAGCTACCTCGCCCACCCGCCGGTGGTCACCCACTTCACGTCGATGGCCGCCCCCGCCGTTCCATGATCCACGGCATCCCCCGAAGGCGCGGCACCCCCTCGACGCCACGACCGCCTCTTCGAAGCCGTTCCCCGAAGCCGCGACCCGAGTCGTGCCCCCGAGTCGTGTCCCCGAGGCCGTGATCGCCCTGGCCGGCGGCACCTCTGGATCCGGGGCCCACGACGCGCCGCCGTGCATTCCCGGTCGGCCCGTGAAACAGAGCACAGCCGCAAGCCCTCCCGGCCCTGCGCCGTCCGTGGCAGAATGTCGGCATCAAGCAGTGACGTTCAGCGCACTCCGGGGTCGGTGAAAATCCGAACCGGCGGTTACAGTCCGCGACCCGTCCGCAGCCAGCGGCCGGTTGACCAGGTGAAATTCCTGGACCGACGGTTAAAGTCCGGATGGGAGGCGTGCGCGGGCGGACGAAGAGCAGTACCCGTGGTCCATCGGCAGGTGACAGCCTTCCCGGACCTCGGTCAGGTGTAGCGACGGGAGCGGTGTCTCCCGAGCCGGGTGAGCGATCTCCCGGTGGTTTCGGGCATCCCGGTGACGGGTGTCGCCCTCCGCCCGTGCGCCGGTGCCCGTCCGTGTCATCTCCCATGTCGCCCCGGAGTCCGCGCCCCAAGCGCGAGGAGAACCCGGGTGTTCACCGGCATCATCGAAGAGCTCGGCGAGGTCGTGTCGATCGAGGAGATCGGCGACTCCTCGCGCATCCGCCTGCGCGGCCCGGTGGTCTGTACCGGTGCCCGCCACGGCGACTCCATCGCGGTCAACGGCGTCTGCCTGACCGTCGTCGACGGCCCGGAGGAACTGGCCGCCGGCACCGGCGAGTTCAGTGCCGACGTGATGGCCGAGACGCTGAACCGGTCCAGCCTCGGCGAGTTGAAGCCCGGCTCCCGGGTCAACCTGGAACGCGCCATGGCGCTCGGTGCCCGACTGGGCGGCCACCTCGTCCAGGGACATGTCGACGCCACCGGGCGGCTGTTGAGCCGCGAGCCCGGTGAGCGCGACGCGGCCGGCGAGCTGCGCTGGGAGGTGCTGCGGTTCTCGCTGCCCGAGACCGTCTCCCGCTACCTGGTGGAGAAGGGCTCGATCACGGTCGACGGCGTCAGCCTCACCGTGGTGGAGGCCGCCTGGGACAGCTTCACCGTCAGCCTCATCCCGACCACCCTCGCGCTGACCACACTGGGTGCCAAGGCCGTCGGTGAGAGCGTCAACCTGGAGGTGGACGTGCTCGCGAAGTACGTCGAGCGCCTCCTGGAGTCCCGCGCGCTCCCCACCCCGCCGAACCTGTCCGGGCCGGCCACCCCGCCGAACCCGTCCGGCGCGTCCGGCCCGTCCAACCTGTCCGACCCGTCCGGTCCGCCGGCCGACGGCACCCCGGGGGAGTCCCAGTGAGCTGGCTCAGCGGCGAGGCGTTCACCGTCCTCGGCGAACACGTCAAGTGGGCCGACATGATCGGCAACATCTTCGGCCTCGGAGGGCTCGCGCTCGGCTGGCGCCGCTCGGTCTGGAGCTGGCCGGTCCAGCTGCTGTCCGGCGCGGTGCTGATCGCCGCCTACCTCGGCGGCCACGTCCCCGGCCTCATCGGCAAGCAGCTGATCGTGATCGCCACCGCCTCCTGGGGCTGGGCGCAATGGCAGCGAGGCCGCCGCGACGGCGGCACGATCGCCGTCCGGTTCGCGAGCTGGCGCGAGCGGCTCGTGCTGGTGGCGGGCACCGCGGCCGGCACCGTCGGGCTCGCCCTGCTCTTCACGTCCTTCCCCAGCCTCTCCTGGAGTCCCTGGTCGGACGCCTACATCTTCGTCGGCACACTGGCCGCGATGGTCGCCCAGGCCCGCGGCTGGGTGGAGTTCTGGTTCGCCTGGATCGCGGTCGACGCGGTCGGCGTGCCGTTCGCCTTCAACAGCGGCTACACCTTCTCCGGCCTCACCTACTCCGTCTACTTCGTCCTGGTGCTGCTCGGCCTGCGCTCCTGGTGGCTGAGCAGCCGTGAGTCGCGCGTCAAGTCCGCCACCGTTCCACAGGGAGTCACGGCATGACCGAGAACCAGACCCGCGCCGCCGAGTCCGAGGACCCCGAACTCGTCCTCGACCCGGTCGAGCGGGCGATCGCCGACATCGCCCTCGGCCGCGCCGTGGTCGTCGTCGATGACGAGGACCGCGAGAACGAGGGGGACCTCGTCTTCGCGGCCTCCGCCGCCACCCCCGAACTGATGGCCTTCACCATCCGCTACAGCTCCGGCGTGATCTGCGCCCCGATGACCGGCGAGGAGCTGGACCGCCTCAAGCTCCCGCCGATGACCCAGGTCAACGAGGACCGCAAGGGCACCGCGTACACCGTCTCGGTGGACGCCCGGGACGGGATCGACACCGGCATCTCCGCCGCCGACCGCGCCCGCACCGTACGGCTGCTCTCCTCGTCGGGCACCGAGCCGGGCGACCTCACCCGCCCCGGGCACGTCTTCCCGCTGCGCGCGGTCGAGGGCGGGGTGCTGGTCCGCCCCGGCCACACCGAGGCCGCCGTCGACCTGGCCCGGCTCGCCGGACTCTCTCCGGCCGGCGCGATCGCCGAGGTGGTCAACGACGACGGCACCATGGCCCGGCTGCCCGAGCTGGTCGCCTTCGCCCGCGAGCACGGTCTCGCGATCATCTCCATCGAGGACCTGATCGCCTACCGCCGCCGCACCGAGCTGCACGTCGACCGGGCCGCCGTCACCGCGCTGCCCACCGCGCACGGCGAGTTCACCGCGGTCGGCTACCAGGGCACCATCGACGGCGTCGAGCACCTCGCGCTGGTCGCCGGCGGCCTGGACGCGGAGGGCCGGCTGCCGGACGGCGAGGACGTCCTGGTGCGGGTCCACTCCGAGTGCCTGACCGGCGACGTCTTCGGCTCGCTGCGCTGCGACTGCGGCCCGCAGCTGGAGGCCTCGCTGCGGCGGATCGCCGAGGCCGGGCGCGGCGTGGTGGTGTACCTGCGCGGCCACGAGGGGCGGGGCATCGGTCTGGCCCACAAGCTGCGCGCGTACGAGCTCCAGGAGCAGGGGCGGGACACCGTCGACGCCAACCTGGACCTCGGCCTGCCCGCCGACGCCCGCGACTACAGCATCGCGGCCCAGATGCTGGTGGACCTCGGGGTCCGTTCGCTCAGCCTGATCACCAACAACCCGCAGAAGCTGACCGCGCTCACCGAGCACGGGCTCAAGGTCAAGGGGCGCGAGGCGGTCGAGATCGCGCCCAGCGAGCACAACCTGCGCTATCTGCGCACCAAGCGCGACCGGATGGGTCACGACCTGCCCGGCCTCGGTTCCTGAGCCCGGAGACACGCCCGGCACCAGGGGCACATCCGGCCCCACGTCCGACCCAGACCCACGTCGGACCCACTCCCACGCCCGACCCAGACCCACGCCCGACCCCAGAGAACGGAACAGAACATGAGCGGCCACGGAGCCCCCGAGCTGACCATCGAAGGCACCGCAGACCTCAAGGTCGCCGTCGTCGCCGCCCAGTGGCACGACAAGGTGATGAACGGTCTGCTGGACGGTGCCCACCGCGCCCTCAAGGAGCTGGGCATCGCCGAGCCGACCGTCCTGCGGGTGCCCGGCACCTTCGAGCTGCCGGTCGCCGCCAAGCGCCTCGCCGAGCGCGGCTACGACGCCGTGGTGGCCCTCGGCGTGGTGATCCGGGGTGGCACCCCGCACTTCGACTACGTCTGCCAGGCGGCCACCACCGGTCTCACCCAGGTCAGTGTCGACACCGGCGTCCCGGTCGGCTTCGGCGTGCTGACCTGCGACAACGAGGAGCAGGCGATCGACCGCGCGGGCCTGCCGGGCTCCGCCGAGGACAAGGGCCACGAGGCCGTCACCGCGGCCGTCGCCACCGCCGCCGTGCTGCGCGCCGCCCTCTGAGGACGGGCCTCCCGGTCCCGGAGCGTGGACGTCCACGGACTGTCCACGCT
>NZ_JBHUAF010000319.1:0-9973 GCF_042789895.1 Kitasatospora sp. NPDC056783 | reverse complement strand
GCGGGACGGAGCGCGGCCGCCCCCCGGGGGCCACCACCCCCCCCCCGCGGGCCGCGGGGCCGCCCGCCGCCCCGTTCTGACCGGGGGCGGCGGGGGGGCCGGGCGCCCCCCGGGCCGCCGGGGCGAGCGGTCAGAGCGGCAGGCCCTGCCAGCCGCCGAAGGTGGTGGCCGTGGTGCCGGTGCGGAAGTAGACCCGGCCGTCGGTGCCGATGGCGAACACGTGGAGGACGCCGGCGCCGTCGACGACCGCCGCCGGGTGGTCGAGGAAGGTGCCGCCGAGGTCCTGCCAGGGGCCGTAGCCGGCGTTCGGGGCGGTCTGGGCGGTGGTGCTGACACCACCCCGGCGGTTGCGTTCGAACAGGACGACCCGGCCGCCGAGGGTGACCGCGGCCGGTTCGCCCACTCCCCCGTGTCCGCCGAGCGAGGCCGGGGACTGGCTCCACGGTCCGCCGGGCCGGGTCTGGTAGCTGACCTGCATCGCGGCGGTGCCGACCTCTCGGTAGGCGAGTTCGATCCGGCCGTCCTGGTCGAGCGCGGTCCTGGGCGCGCTCGCCGGGCGGGCGCCGGGGATCGCGGCCGCGCCGCCGAAGGTGCCGTTCGGGGCGCCCTGCCGCCAGCCGAGGACTCCGGTGCGGGTGGCGGCGAACACCTCGATCGTCCCGGCGCCGTCGCGGATCGCGGTGACCGGGTCCTGGAGGTCGGTGCCGCCGAGGTCCGTCCAGGTCGGCGTCCACGCCCCGCCCGGGCCGGTCTGCCGGATGGTGCTGAGGCCTCCGCCGCCGTTCTTGACGAAGAGCTCCAGGTGCCCGTCCTGGGCGGCGGCGACCGCGGGCACGCCGACCTGGCTCTCGTTGCCGAGTCCGGCGTTGGGGTTGCCGTGGTCGGCCCAGCCGCCCCACCACCGGCCGTTGGGCGTGCCCTGCGGCAGCGAGACGATGTGGTGGTCGGTGAGGCGGCGGGCGAAGACCTCCAGCCGGCCGTCGGCGTTGCTCGCGACCGCGACGCCCGGCACCAGCCACCCGCCCGGGTCGGCCATCCGCACCGGTCCGCCCCAGCTGCCGTCCGCCTCGCGCCAGTACGTGTGGACGGCGCCGCCGCGGACGACGAAGACCTGCGGCCGGCCGTCCTGGTTCAGCCCGGCCCAGGAGGTGCCCCGGGACCAGCGGTAGTACATCCGGGAGAACCAGGCGGCGGAGTAGTTCCCCGTCGAGTGGTCGTGGCCGGCGTACTCGGCGAAGGCCACGCCCTTGACGCCCGCCGCCGACGGGTCGAGGTTCACCGGACTGTCGCCGATGTTGTAGTCCCGGTAGTTCACCTGGATCAGCGTTCCGCCGTACTGGGCGGCCGCCAGCCCGGCGAACCTCGCGGCGGCGACGTGGTCCGCGTGGTCGCCCGAGTAGCGGCTGTCCGGGAGGTCGTCCTGGGCCCGCAGGACGGTCGGCCGGTACGTCACCATCAGCTGCCGCAGCACCTCGACGACGTCCGCGGCCGTGTAGGTCGACGACCCGGACATCGGGCTGCCGACCGGGACGACCGTGGTGTCGGTGCCGCCCGACAGGACGCCGCCGAGCTTGGCATCGTGCAGGTTGAGGAAGACCAGGTGCACCGGGCGGTCCTTGAGGACGTACCGTTCGACCTGCTTGCCCGCGACCGTCCACGCCTCGGCCGTCCAGTGCCCGACCTCGTCGGTGCCCGGGTCGGTGTCGCCGGCGCCGGCCATCCGGGAGTAGGCGTTGATCGCGCCCATCTGCCGGTTCCAGGTGCGCAGCGGCTCACCGGCGGTGTCCCAGCAGACCGAGGTGCACGGGTCGCCGGTCCCGTTCCCCGCGGTGACGAACACCGTGACGGAGGGCGTGCCGTCGGCGATCGAGTTGGACAGGTCCGGGTTCATGAACAGGATGTCGTCGTCCTCGTGCGCGACGACCTGCATGACCAGCGGCCCGGCTCCCGGCGCCGGGCCCGGGGCCGCCCCCGGGGCCGGGGCCGTCTCCGGGGCGGCGGTCGCGCGGGTCTCGGTCCCGCGGGCCAGGACGGGCGCGGCGAGGGCCGTGAGCGCGACGGAGGCGAGGAGGCGCCGTCGTCCGATTGCCATGTGATTCCCCAGATTCCGAATCGGCACGTGGTCATGCCAAGAGGAGGCCAGCCCACCACCCGGCAAGGAATTCCGCGGCTCACCCGTCGCTATTTCGCCACGGAACGAAAGCCGATTGACGTGAATTCAGGCGGTTTCCATGCTTCCCCGCTCGCCGCCAGGGTCCACCGGCACCGCCGCGCCCGCCACCCGGGTCCACCGGCACCGACCCGCCCGCCGCGGCACCGGGCTTTGCCCGGGGTGGCGGCGAGCAGGCAAGATAGCCGGGTGACCCTCCTTGATCTGATGCCGAAGCCCGCCACCCCCGACGCGCTGTACGAGACGTTCGCAGCCTGGGCGGAGGAACGGGGGATCACGCTGTACCCCGCGCAGGAGGAGGCGCTGATCGAGCTGGTGTCGGGGAACAACGTGATCCTGGCGACGCCGACCGGGTCGGGCAAGAGCCTGGTGGCGGCGGGCGCGCACTTCGCGGCGCTGGCGGAGGGGCAGCGGACCTTCTACACCGCCCCGATCAAGGCGCTGGTGTCGGAGAAGTTCTTCGACCTGGTGAAGATGTTCGGCACCGAGCAGGTCGGCATGATGACCGGCGACGCGAGCGTGAACCCGACCGCGCCGATCATCTGCTGCACCGCCGAGGTGCTCGCCCAGATCGCGCTGCGCGACGGCACCCGGGCGGACATCGGCCAGGTGGTCATGGACGAGTTCCACTTCTACGCCGAGCCGGACCGCGGCTGGGCCTGGCAGATCCCGCTGCTGGAGCTGCCGCAGGCGCAGTTCCTGCTGATGTCGGCCACGCTCGGCGACGTCCGCCGTTTCGAGGAGGACCTGACCCGCCGCACCGGCCGCCCGACCACGGTGGTGCGCAACGCGACCCGTCCGGTGCCGCTGTTCTACGAGTACCGCCGCACCTCGCTGCACGACACCCTGGAGGAGCTGCTCCAGACCGGCCAGGCGCCGGTCTACGTCGTGCACTTCACGCAGAAGGAGGCGGTGGAGCGGGCCCAGTCGCTGATGAGCATCAACATGTGCTCGAAGGCGGAGAAGGAGGCCATCGCCGACCTGATCGGCAACTTCCGCTTCACCACCAAGTTCGGCCGCAACCTGTCCCGTTACGTGCGCCACGGCATCGGCGTGCACCACGCGGGCATGCTGCCGAAGTACCGCCGGCTGGTCGAACGCCTCGCCCAGGCAGGCCTGTTGAAGGTGATCTGCGGTACCGACACGCTCGGCGTCGGCGTCAACGTGCCGATCCGCACGGTGCTGTTCACGGCCCTGTCGAAGTACGACGGTCAGCGCGTGCGCATCCTGCGCGCCCGCGAGTTCCACCAGATCGCCGGCCGGGCCGGCCGGGCCGGCTTCGACACCGTCGGCCAGGTGGTGGCGCAGGCGCCGGAGCACGTGATCGAGAACGACAAGGCGATCGCCAAGGCCGGGGACGACCCGAAGAAGAAGCGCAAGGTGGTGCGCAAGAAGGCCCCGGAGGGCTTCGTCGGCTGGACGGAGGAGACCTTCGACAAGCTGATCGGCGCCGACCCGGAGCCGCTGGTCTCCCGGTTCAAGGTGAGCCACGCGATGCTGCTGTCGGTGATCGGCCGCCCGGGCAACGCCTTCGAGGCGATGCGCAAGCTGCTCACCGACAACCACGAGGACCGGTCCGCCCAGCGCCGCCACATCCGCACCGCGATCGCCATCTACCGCTCGCTGCTGGAGGGCGGCGTGGTGGAGCGGCTGCCCGAGCCGGACGCCGAGGGCCGGATCGTGCGCCTCACCCTGGACCTCCAGGAGAACTTCGCGCTCAACCAGCCGCTGTCCACCTTCGCGCTGGCCGCCTTCGAACTGCTCGACCCGACCTCGCCCTCGTACGCGATGGACGTCATCTCCGTCGTCGAGGCGACCCTCGACGACCCGCGCCAGATCCTCGCCGCCCAGCAGAACAAGGCGCGCGGCGAGGCCGTCGGCGAGATGAAGCGCGACGGCATCGAGTACGAGGAGCGGATGGAGCGGCTCCAGGAGATCACCTACCCGAAGCCGCTGGAGGAGCTGCTCACCCACGCCTACGAGGTGTACCGCCGGGCGCACCCGTGGATCGGCGACCACCAGCTCCAGCCGAAGTCGGTGGTCCGCGACCTGTACGAGCGGGCGATGACCTTCACGGACTACGTCGGCTTCTACGAGCTGGCCCGCACCGAGGGCATCGTGCTGCGCTACCTGGCGGGCGCCTTCAAGGCGCTGGAGCAGACCGTCCCCGAGGACGTGAAGACCGACGACCTGAAGGACGTCATCGCCTGGCTCGGCGAGCTGGTCCGCCAGGTCGACTCCAGCCTGCTGGACGAGTGGGAGCAGCTGGCCAACCCGACCGAGCCGCAGGCCGCCGAGGTGCGGCTGGACGACAAGCCCGCACCGGTCACCGCCAACGCCCGCGCCTTCCGGGTGCTGGTGCGCAACGAGATGTTCCGCCGGGTCGAGCTGTGCGCGCTGGAGCACTGGGACGAGCTCGGCGAGCTGGACGGCGAGTACGGCTGGGACGCGGACCGCTGGGCGGACGCCATGGACGGGTACTGGGACGAGTACGACGACCTCGGCACCGGCCCGGACGCGCGCGGCCCGAAGATGCTGATCATCGAGGAGGAGGACTCCTCCTGGCGGGTCCGGCAGATCTTCGACGACCCGGAGGGCGACCACGACTGGGGCATCAGCGCCGAGGTCGACCTGTACGGCTCGGACG
Organism: Kitasatospora sp. NPDC056783; assembly: GCF_042789895.1. NCBI lineage: Bacteria > Bacillati > Actinomycetota > Actinomycetes > Kitasatosporales > Streptomycetaceae > Kitasatospora > Kitasatospora sp. NPDC056783. Next base: position 5,156 of record NZ_JBHUAF010000319.1, on the reverse strand, counting down.
AGGAGGGCCGGGCGGTGCTGCGGGTGACCTCGGTGGACCGGCTCGGCGGCTGAGCCGGAGCCGACGTGACGGATGCCCCGGGGGCCTCGGCCGCCGGGGCATCCGTCGTCCTCGGGGAGCGGTCAGACCCGGGGACCGTCAGACCGGGGAACGCCAGACCCGGGGACCGCTACATCCACACGAACGGCGCGCCCGCCGCGTAGGAGAGCGCGCGGGTCGCCTCGTCCAGCTCCTGTTCGGTGCCGCCCCCCGTGCCGGTGGCCGGCGGGGGCAGCGGGGCCGGCGTCCCGCCGACGGCCGGGGTGGTGGTGCTCGCCGGGCGGGTGTCGGCGCCCGGCCGCGAGCTGGTGACCGTCACGTAGTGCCCGACCGCCTCGACCCGCGGCTCGCCGCCGGGCTTGGCGCTGCCGGCGGCCTGCGCGGGGGCGATGGTGGTGTCGGCCAGGATGAAGGCGACCGCGCCGGGCTTGGCCCGCAGGGCGTCGGCGGCCCTGGCGGCGGTGGCCTGGTCGGCGAAGCGCAGCAGGGTGACGCTGCTGAGCACCGGGCGGTCCTGGCCGGTGAGGCTGACGGTCAGGTAGGCCTGGCAGCCGCTGTCCTTCAGCGGGTCCTGGGCCCGGTCCTGGAGCACCTCGGCACAGTTCTCGCCCTGCCGGAGGCCGTTGCGCCGGGCCTTGTAGGCGCCGACCTCGACCGGCCGCTGGGCGGGGAAGATGTTGTCGACGTTGAGGGCCCCGGGGTCGGTGGGCGGCGGCGCGGCGCCCACCACCGGCGGCGTCCCGGCGTTGTCCTTGCTCGACGGGCCCAGCCCGGGTATGTAGTCGCCGGGCATCGGGCGGGTGATGATCCACCCGCCGGCCGCGACCACCCCGACCACGACGATCCAGCCGGCCGCCCGACGCGCCGTCAACCGTCGGCCGCGGCCCTTGGGCCCCCCGGTGTCGGCGCCCCCGCCGACCCGCTGCCCTGCCCGGTCTTCCCGGCTCTCTCCCCGAGTCGGGGTGCGCTCCCCCTGCGTGGTCATGGCGCAGATTCTAAGCATCCGCCAGGTGGCCTGGACCACGGGGTCGGGGGTTGTGGATCACCGTCCGCCGGAGCCGCTCACTACCCGCCGGTAACCGTCGGCCCGGCGCCACGTCAAGCGCGTGACCAGCGGCGGAGCCGTGACCTTCGACACTGTGGCAATCGGCACATCCTCACACCGATCTTCTGGCGGGTTTGCTCTGGCGCCGCTCGATCACCAGCAGGCAGGATCGCCCCATGGATCTGCTCGATACCCTCACCGCCAAGGGCCTGCGCGGCGAAGTCCCGACCCGCGAGGAGGCCCTGGCCGTCCTCGCCACCACCGACGACGAGCTGCTCGACGTGGTCGCCGCGGCCGGCAAGGTGCGCCGCCGCTGGTTCGGCCGCCGGGTCAAGCTCAACTACCTGGTGAACCTCAAGAGCGGGCTGTGCCCTGAGGACTGCTCGTACTGCTCGCAGCGGCTCGGGTCCAAGGCGGAGATCCTCAAGTACACCTGGCTCAAGCCGGACCAGGCCGCCGACGCCGCCCGCGCCGGGGTGGCCGGCGGCGCCAAGCGGGTCTGCCTGGTCGCCAGCGGCCGCGGCCCGACGGACCGTGACATCGACCGGGTCACCGACACCATGGCCGCCATCAAGGACGCCGACCCGGCGGTCGAGATCTGCGTCTGCCTCGGCCTGCTCTCCGACAACCAGGCCGAGCGGCTGAAGGCGGCGGGCGCCGACGCCTACAACCACAACCTGAACACCTCCGAGAACACCTACGGGACCATCGCCAAGACCCACACCTACGCGGACCGGGTGGACACCGTGCGGAAGGCGCACGGCGCGGGCCTGTCCGCCTGTTCCGGCCTGATCGCCGGCATGGGCGAGAGCGACGAGGACCTGGTCGACGTGGTCTTCGCGCTGCGCGAGCTGGGCTCGGACTCCGTCCCGGTCAACTTCCTGATCCCGTTCGAGGGCACCCCGCTGGCCAAGGAGTGGAACCTCACCCCGCAGCGCTGCCTGCGCATCCTGGCGATGGTCCGCTTCGTCAACCCGGACACCGAGGTGCGGATCGCGGGCGGTCGCGAGGTGCACCTGCGCTCGATGCAGCCGCTCGGCCTGCACGTCGCCAACTCCATCTTCCTCGGCGACTACCTGACCAGTGAGGGCCAGGCCGGGCAGGCCGACCTCGACATGATCAAGGACGCCGGCTTCGAGGTCGAGGGCGCCGGCGAGGCCACCCTGCCCCGTCACCGCGCCGACGTCGCCGAGGCGGCCCAGGCGGCCCACGCCGGCGGCTCCTGCGGCACCGCGGCCTCGGCCTGCGGCAGCGGCGGCGGCTGCGGCCCGTGCGGCGGGCACTCGCACGACCCGGAGGCCGTCCCCTCGGAGGCCGCCTCCTCCGCGTCCGTCCCCTCGGAGGCCGTCCCCTCGGAAGCCTTCCCCTCCGAGAACGACACCGACGGCGAGCTCCGCAGCGACCTGGTGAAGGTCCGCCGCCGCGGCGCCGGCACCGAACTCGCGCCCAACGCCTGACAGTTCCGACCCCCCGGAGAACGCACCATGCTCCAGCCGTCCGCCGACGCCCTGCTCGCCCTCGACCGCGCCCACGTCTGGCACCCGTACGGGCCGATGCCCGGCACGGCCACGCCGTACCTGGTCGAGTCCGCCTCGGGGGTGCGACTGCGCCTGGCCGAGCCGGTCGCCGGCGGGCAGCGCGAGCTGGTCGACGGGATGTCCTCCTGGTGGGCGGCCATCCACGGCTACCGGCACCCGGTGCTGGACGAGGCCGTGCGCGAGCAGCTGGGGCGGATGAGCCACGTGATGTTCGGCGGGCTCACCCACGAGCCCGCCGTCCGGCTGGCCGCGACACTGGTGGAGATCACCCCGGAGCCGCTGCGGCACGTCTTCCTCGCCGACTCGGGCTCGGTCGCCGTCGAGGTGGCGATGAAGATGTGCCTCCAGTACTGGCAGTCGATCGGGCGGCCCGCCAAGCGGCGGCTGCTCACCTGGCGCGGCGGCTACCACGGGGACACCTTCCACCCGATGTCGGTGTGCGACCCGGACGGCGGGATGCACCACCTGTGGGGCGGGGTGCTGCCCGGACAGCTCTTCGCCCCGGAGCCACCGGCCGGGTTCGACGCCCCGCTCGACCCCGCGTACGCGGCGGAGTTCGAGGAGCTGATGGCCCGGCACGCCGACGAGCTGGCCGCCGTCATCGTCGAGCCGGTGGTCCAGGGCGCGGGCGGGATGCGCTTCCACTCGCCGGCCTACCTGCGGATGCTGCGCGACCTGTGCGACCGGTACGGGGTGTTGCTGGTCTTCGACGAGATCGCCACCGGCTTCGGGCGCAGCGGCGCGCTGTTCGCCGCCGACCACGCGGGCGTCTCGCCGGACGTGATGTGCCTGGGCAAGGCGCTGACCGGCGGCTACCTGACACTGGCCGCCGCGCTGTGCACGAGCGAGATCGCCGACGGGATCAGCCGCGGCGAGGTGCCGGTGCTCGCCCACGGCCCGACGTTCATGGGCAACCCGCTGGCCTGCGCGGTGGCCAACGCCTCGCTGGAGCTGCTGCTCGGGCAGGACTGGTCGCTGGAGGTCAAGCGGATAGAGGCCGGGCTGGCCGAGGGCCTCGCGGCGGCCGGGGACGTCCCCGGCGTACTGGACGTCCGCACCCAAGGCGCCATCGGCGTCGTGCAGTTGGACCATCCGGTGGACGTCCCGGCGGCCACCGAGGCGGCGGCGCGGGCGGGTGTCTGGCTGCGGCCGTTCCGGGATCTGATCTACACCATGCCCCCCTATGTGACGCGGGACGAGGACGTGGCGCGGATCGCCGCCGCCGTGACCGCCGCGGCGGTGGCGGGATGAGCGCGCGCGTCCTGTTCGTGACGGGGACCAACACCGACGTCGGCAAGACCGTCGCCACCGCGGCCGTCGCCTCGACGGCGCTGCGGGCCGGGCGCAAGGTCGCCGTGCTCAAGCCCGGACAGACCGGCGTCTCTCCGGACGAGCCCGGCGACGCGGCGGAAGTACGGCGCCTGGCAGGCGATCTGACGTTCCGTGAGCTGGTGCGCTACCCCGAGCCGCTGGCCCCCGACACCGCCGCCCGGCGGGCCGGGATGCCGTACCTGGCCCCCGCCGACGTGGTCTCGGCCGTCGCCGAACTCGCCGCCACCCACGACCTGGTGATCGTGGAGGGCGCCGGAGGCCTGCTGGTCCGCTACGACGACCGGGGCCGGACGCTGGCCGACCAGGCCCGGGCGGTGCTCGACGCGGGCATTCCCGCCGAGATCCTGCTGATCGCCTCCGCCGGGCTCGGCACCCTCAACATCGTCTCCCTCACGGCCGAGGCCCTGGCCGCACGCCGCCTGCCGCTCGCCGGCGTGCTCGTCGGCTCCTGGCCCGCCGAGCCCGGCCTCGCCGAGCGCTGCAACCTCGCCGACCTGCCCCGCTCCGCCGGCGCCCCGCTCCTCGGGGCACTGCCCGAACGCGCGGGCACCGCCGAGGACTTCGCCACTCTCGCGAGCTCCTCGCTGGCACCGGAGCTGGGCGGCACCTGGAACGCGGAGCACTTCGCGCACGCCCATCGGCCGGAACAGGCCCCGCTTCGCTCGAAGGGGTGATCCCGGCTTCCGCCCCTGTCGGGAGCCGGTCAGGCTCAATACCGTTCCTTCCATGACTGACGGGCTGACCGTGGACGAGGCCCTACGGGCCCTGGCCGCCCTGGAGGCGGCGTGGAAGGACGATGACGAGGCGCTGTCCGCCCTGGCGGCGGGCAGCGCCGGTGAGCGGCCGCTGCCGGCGCTGGTCGCGGCGTACGGCGAGCACGCGATGGACACCCTGATGGCGCTCGCCTTCGGGCTGCGCGCCACCATGAGCGACGAGGAGATCGCCGAGATCTCCGACGCCGTCAGCTCCAACATCGGTGCCCGGATGAGCGCCCTGCTGAACCAGACGCTGAAGGCCTGGGGCGTGCTCGCCGCCCCGGACGACCTCTCCGTCACCAAGATCATCGCCCATACGGTGATCGACGCCATGCGGGCCGTCACCGAGGACCCGAGCAAGACCGAAGTGCTGCCCCTGCTGGCCACCTTCCGCAGCTACGCCCTCAACGACAGCTGACGGAAAGGGAATTCGGCGCGGGCTTCGAC
>NZ_JBHUAF010000318.1:0-10018 GCF_042789895.1 Kitasatospora sp. NPDC056783 | reverse complement strand
GATGAGCACCACGGCGCTGGGCCGGGCCCCCCGCCGTTCCAGCTCCCTGGCGGTCGCCAGCGCCAGCCACGCGCCCACCGAACGGCCGACCAGCACCGGCGCGTCGACGGCCGACGCGGCCTCGGCGAGCGCCTCGACCAGGACGTCGGCGGCCGCGGGCAGCGGGTCGCCGGCGAAGCCCGGCAGGGTGAGCGCCGTGACGTCGCGGACGGCCTCCATGGCCGCGCCGAACCGCTGGTACTCCTCGATGCCGCCGGACGCCAGCGCGGACGGCAGGCAGACCAGCGACGGCTGGAGGAAGCCGGCCGCGAGGGCGACCGCCTGGGTCTCGGGCGCGTCGGTGGCCGGGCTCAGCCGGGACGCCGTGGTCAGCAGGTCGAGGCCGTCCTGCGCGCGGCCGACGTCGACGGCCTTGCGCAGCAGGCGCTCCATCGGCCCGGCGGCCCGGTTCTCCGGCGAGCACAGCTGTCCGTAGAGGTGGTTGACGAGCTGTTCGGGCGTCGGAAAGTCGAAGGCGAGGGTGGCCGGGAGCTGGAGCCCGGTGGCCGCGTTGAGCCGGTTGCGCAGTTCGATGGCGGTCAGCGAGTCGACGCCGTGGTCGCGGAACGGCTGACGCGGGTCGTCGATCCCGCCGGGGGCCATTCCGAGGATGCTCGCGCTGTGCGTGACGACCAGGTCGAGCAGCAAGGCGCGCTGCTCGGGCTCGGGCAGGGCTTCGAGCCCGGCCCTCAGGTCCCCGGGGCCGACCGCCGGGGCCGGCGCGCGCCGTGGCCGGGCGAGTCCGCGCAGCAGCGCGGGCGGGGTGTCGATGGCCGCGAGGTCGAGGCGGACCGGCACCAGCGCCGGGCGTTCGACGGCCAGGGCGGTGTCGAACAGGTCGAGGGCCCGCTCGGTGGCCAGCGGCAGCATCCCGGTCCTCGCCAGCCGGCGCTGGTCGGCCTCGGTCAGGTTCCCGGTGATTCCACTGGACTCGGCCCACTGGCCCCAGGCGAGGGAGGTGGCCGGCAGGCCGCGCGCGTGCCGGTGCTCGGCGAGCGCGTCGAGGAAGGCGTTCGCGGCGGCGTAGTTGGCCTGCCCGGGGGCGCCGAACACCCCGGACGCCGAGGAGAACAGCACGAACGCCCGCAGGTCCAGGTGCTCGGTGGCCTCGTGCAGGTGCCACGCGGCATCGGCCTTCGAGCGCAGCACCGTGTCGATCTGCTCCGGCGTCATCGATCCCACCACGGCGTCGTCGACGGCCCCGGCGGCGTGCACGACGACCCGCAGGTCGGGGATCGAGGCGACGAGCTCCTTCAGTGCCCCGCGGTCACCGGCGTCGCAGGCGACCACGGTGAGGGCGGCGCCCAGCTCCTGCCGGAGCCCGGGCGGCTCGACGCCGCGGCGTCCGGCGAGCACCACGTGCGGGGCGCCGTGCCGCGCGACCAGGTGCCGGGCGACCAGGACGCCGAGGGTGCCGGTGCCGCCGGTGATCAGCACGGTGCCGTCCAGGGGCGTGCCGGCCAGGGGCCCGGCAGGCCCGGTCGGGGCGGTCGGGGCGGTCGGGGCAGTCGGGGCGGCCCTCACCAGCCTCGGCACGAGGACGGTTCCGTCGCACAACCGGATCTCGGGCTCGCCGTCGCTCACGGCGGCGCGCACCGCGGCGGGGATCGCCTGTCGTGAGGTGGCCGTGCCGTCGTGCCGGACGGTCAGGATCCGCCCGGGGTTCTCGCTGTGCGCGCTGCGCAGGAAGCCGCGGGCGGCGGCCGAGGCCAGGTCGTCGCCGGTGAGGACCACGAGCCGGGCCGGCGTGTCGGTGGCCAGGAACTCCCGGACCCTGCCGAGCAGTTCCCGGGTCACCGCGTGGGCGGCCGCGACCGGTTCGCCCTCGCCGACGACCTCGTGGAGGACCGTCTCGGTGTCCGGGCCGTCCGGTGTCGCCATCGGGGTCCAGTCGACGGCGAACAGCGTGTTCGGCCGGCGCCCGGCCCCGGGACCCATCGCCTCGACGGGCCGCAGGACGATCTCGTCGATGCTCACGACCGGCGTCCCGGCGGTGTCGGTGATCCGCACCGCGTAGGTGTCCGGCCCGGTCGGGTGCAGCACCACGCGGACCGTCGCGGCCGACCCGGTGACCGACACACCGGAGAACGAGAAGGGCATCCGCGCCGGGCTGCCGTCGGCGCCGCCGTCCTCGGCCGCGAGGCCGGCGAGCAGGGTCAGCGGCTGTATGGCGGCGTCCAGGAGCGCGGGGTGGACGCGGTATCCGGTGAGCCGCGCGGGGTCCGCCGGGAAGGTCACCTCGGCGTGCAGGTCCTCGCCGTGCCGCCGGATGCCGGTGAGCCCCTGGAAGGTCGGCCCGTAGTCGTAGCCGGCATCGGCGAGCCGGTCGTAGAGCGCGCCGATGTCGATCGGCACGGCCTCGCCGTCGTCCGCCCCGGGCGCGGCCGTCCGGTCGGCCGGTGCCTCCCGGTCCGCCGGCGGGCTGAGCACGCCGGTCGCGTGGCGGGTCCACTCGTCGGGCTCGGCGGAGGTGCGGGAGTGGACGGCGACGGGCCGGCGTCCGGTGTCGTCGGGCGCGCCGACGGTGACCTGCACGTGCGTACCGTCGCGCTCGGACAGCAGGAGCGGCGCCTCCAGGACCAGTTCGGACAGGACGGGGCTGGCCGTGTGCTCGCCGGCCTGGACGGCCATGTCCACGAACGCCATCGCGGGCAGCAGCGTCGAACCGAGCACGGTGTGCTCGGCCAGCCAGGGGTGGACGGACGCGGAGAGCTTCCCGGTCAGCACCACGCCCTGTCCGTCGGGGAGCTTCACCAGGGACCGCAGCAGCGGGTGGTCGGGCGTGTCGAGGCCCTCCGACGGGGTGGTGGGCTGGAGCCAGTAGTGCCGGTGCTGGAAAGCGTACGAAGGCACCCGCACACCCCCCGCCGAGACCACCGGCGGCATCCAGCGCACGGCACCGTCCGCCCACAACCGCCCCAGCCCCGCGAACAACCGCTCCGGAGAATCACCACCACGCCGCATCAACCCGGCCCCCACCAACACCGGATGCGGACCCACCTCCACCAACCCCGCAACACCCCGACCCGCCAACCACTCCAACGCGTCCGCGAACCGCACCGGCTCCCGCACCTGCCGCACCCAGTACCCGGCCTCGCCCATCTCCACCGGACACCCCGCCACCGTCGACACCACCGGAATCACCGGCTCACCGAACGACAGACCCGCAACCACCTCACCGAGTTCCCCCAGCACCGGATCCATCCGCGCCGAATGGAACGCGTGACTGACCTCCAGCCGCCTCACCCGACGCCCACGGCCCCGCCACACCCCGGCAACCGCCTCCACCGCCGCCTCGTCACCCGACACCACCACCGCATCCGGCGCGTTGACCGCCGCCACCTCGGCACCCGGCACCAGCGACCCCACCACCTCCTCCACCGACGCCTGGAGCGACACCATCGCCCCACCACCGGGCAACCCCCGCATCAGCCGCCCCCGCGCCCCCACCAGCACGCACGCGTCCTCCAGACCCAGCACACCCGCCACATGCGCCGCCGCCACCTCACCCACCGAATGCCCCACCACGAAATCCGGCCGCACACCCAGCCACTCCACCAGCCGGAACAGCGCCACCTCCAACGCGAACACGCTGTTCTGGGTGAACAGCGTCTCGCCGAGAACCCCCTCCGCGTCCTCGAACAACACCTCCACCGACAACCCCAGCAACCCGCACACCTCGTCCAAGGCCCGCGCGAACACCGGGAACACGGAGTACAGACCCCGCCCCATCCCCGCCCACTGACCACCCTGACCGGAGAACACGAACGCCGACCCGCCCGACGTACTGGCCTCGCCGGTCACCAGCCCGGGATGCGTCTCCCCGCGCACCAGGGCCGCCAGTGCCTCCGGGCCGGTCACCATGGCCCGGTGGGTGAACCGGGCCCGCGCGGCGAGCGCGGCGCCGATTCCGTCCGCGTCGGGGCTCTTGGCCGCGTACGCCTGTAGCCTGCGGGCCTGGGCCCGGAGCGCCTGCTCGGACTTGGCCGACAGCAGCCACGGCACCGGCACGACGGCTGCGGAAGCCGGATCGTCGGCAGGGGACTCAGGCGACGTCACCGCTGCCGGGTCCTCGGACGGCTCCGGGGCCGGGGCCTCCAGGATCACGTGCGCGTTGGTGCCGCTGATGCCGAACGCGGAGATTCCGGCCCGGCGGGGACGCCCCGTCTCCGGCCACGGCCGGGCCTCGGTGAGCAGGCAGACCTGGCCCGCCGACCAGTCGACGTGCGAGGTCGGCGCGTCGACGTGCAGCGTCGGCGGCAGTTCACCGTGCCGCATCGCCATCACCATCTTGATCACACCCGCCACACCGGCCGCCGCCTGGGTGTGCCCGATGTTCGACTTCACCGACCCCAGCCACAACGGCTCCACCCGCCCCTGACCGTAGGTCGCCAACAGCGCCTGGGCCTCGATGGGATCGCCGAGCGTCGTCCCCGTCCCGTGCGCCTCCACCACGTCCACCTCGGACGCCGCCAACCCCGCATTGGCCAACGCCTGACGGATCACCCGCTCCTGCGACGGACCGTTCGGCGCGGTCAGACCGTTCGACGCCCCGTCCTGGTTCACCGCGCTTCCCGCGACCACCGCCAGCACCTCGTGACCGTTGCGCCGGGCGTCCGACAACCGCTCCAGCAACACGACACCGGCACCCTCACCCCAGCTGGTGCCGTCAGCGGCCTCCGCGAACGCCTTCACCCGGCCATCGGCGGCGAGCCCCCGCTGACGGGAGAAGTCGATGAAGGCGGCGGGTGTCGCCATGACCGTCACCCCGCCGGCCAGGGCCAGTGAGCACTCGCCCGAGCGCAGCGCCTGCGCCGCCAGGTGGATCGCCACCAGCGACGACGAACACGCCGTGTCCACCGACACCGCCGGACCCTCCAGCCCCAGCAGGTACGACACCCGCCCGGAGGTCACACTCGTCGCCGTGCCGGTGGCCACATAGCCGTCCGTGTCACGCGAGATCTGGTCCACCCCGCCCGCGTAGCCGGATGCCCAGATGCCGGTGAAGACGCCTGTCTGACTGCCCCGCAACGACGTCGGATCGATCCCCGCGTCCTCCAACGTCTCCCACACCGTCTCCAGCAGCACCCGCTGCTGCGGATCCATCGCCAACGCCTCACGCGGCGAGATCCCGAAGAACGCGGCATCGAAACCACCCGCATCCGCGAGAAAACCACCCGACCGCGTGTACGACCTCCCGGGACCACCGGCCGGATCGTAGAGCCGGCCCACGTCCCACCCACGATCCGACGGGAACTCCCCCACCGCGTCCGCCCCACCCGCGACCAGATCCCACAACTCCCGGGCCGACCCCACCCCGCCCGGATACCGGGCCCCCAGCCCCACCACGACCACCGGATCATCCGACACCGGCACCCCGACCGGCACGGGTGAGGCAGGGGCCTGGCGCCGGGCGCCGACCAGGAGGTTCCGCAGGTGGCCGGCCAGCGCGTCGGGGGTCGGGTGGTCGAAGACCATCGTCGCGGGCAGCCGGACCCCGGCGGCCGCGGACAGCCGGTTGCGCAGTTCCACCGCGGTGAGCGAGTCGAAGCCCAGGTCCTTGAAGGCCCGCTCGGCGCCGACGGCCGCGGTGTCGGTGTGGCCGAGGACCGCGGCCGTCTGGCCGAGGACCAGGTCCAGGACGCGGCTGTGCTGTTCGGTCTCGGGCAGGGCCGCCAGTTCCCTGCCCAGGCCCGGCCGGCCCGTGCGCCGGGCGGGCCCGGTGCGGGCGAGGCGGCTGAGCAGGGGGCGGGTGGACGCCGCCGACAGGTCGAGGTGCGCGGGGACCAGCGCGGGATCGTCGGCGCCCAGGGCCAGGTCGAAGAGGGCCAGCGCCTGGTCCGTGGGCATCGGCAGCACGCCGGCGCGGGCGAGCCGCTTGCGGTCGGTGTCGGTGAGGTGCCCGGTCAGCCCGCTGGCCTCGGCCCAGTGGCCCCAGGCCAGCGACACCCCCGGCAGGCCCAGGGCACGCCGGTGCACGGCGAGGGAGTCGAGGAAGGCGTTCGCGGCGGCGTAGTTCGCCTGGCCCGGGCCGCCCAGCACACCGGCGGCGGACGAGAAGAGCACGAACGCGCTCAGGCCGAGGTCCTTCGTCAGCTCGTGCAGGTGCCAGGCGGCGTCGGCCTTGGGCCGCAGCACCTCGGAGATCCGGTCGGGAGTGAGGGATTCGACGACGCCGTCGTCGAGCACGCCGGCCGCGTGGACGACCGCGGTCAGCGGGCGCCCGGCCGGGATCGAGTCCAGGACGGCCGCCAGCGCGTCCCGGTCGGCCACGTCGCAGGCCACCACCTCGGCGTCGAGGTCCACCTCCGCCGCGGACCTGCCGAGCAGGAGCAGGTGCCGGATGCCGTGCCGCTCGCGCAGGTGCCGGGCGACGAGGCGGCCCAGTGTCCCGGTGCCTCCGGTGATCAGCACGGTGCCGTTCGGGTCGAGCGGGCCGGGTGCCGGGACCGCCTCGGCCCGTACCAGGCGGGCGGCGTGGGCGGCGCCGTCGCGGACGAGGACCTCCGGTTCGTCCCCCGCGACGAGGACGCGGTCGTCGGTGTCGACGAGCACGAACCGGTCGGGGTGTTCCGCCTGGGCCGCGCGGACCAGGCCCCAGACGACGCTGGACGGCAGGTCGACGGGGTCCGGCCCGACCGCCCCGCGGGTCACGACGGCCAGCCGGCCGTCCCCGTCGCGCAGGAACTCCTGGAGCGCGCTCAGCGTCTCGGCGGCGACGGTGTGCGCGGCCGCCACCGGGTTTCCCGCCGGGGGCGTGACGTGGTGGACGGCCGGGGGTTCGCCGGTGCTCTCGACGGGCACCCAGTCGAGGCGGAAGAGCTGGTCGGTCCCGGCGCCCGGCGCGCCCGGCGGCCGGTGGCGCACGGTCAGCGCGTCGATCACCGCCAGCGGCCCGGATTCGTCGGCGAGCGCGACCCGGAAGGTGTCGGGGCCGGTGGGTGTGAGGCGGACCCGGGCCGTGGAGCCGGCTTTCCGCATCGACACCCCGGCGAAGGAGAACGGCAGGCGGCCCGCCGCCAGCAGGGTCAGCGGCTGGAGCGCGGCGTCGAGCAGCGCGGGGTGGAGACCGAAGCGGTCGCGGGTGTCGGCGGGCAGCGCCACCTCGGCATAGAGCTCGTCGCCCTGCCGCCGGATCTCGCGTACGCCCGCGAACACCGGCCCGTACTCGTAGCCCTGGGCGGCGAGGGTGTCGTAGAAGTCGGTCAGGTCGACGGGCTCACCGGCCGGCTGCCAGGGCTCGCCGGTGTCGTACGGGTGGGGGCGGTCGGCGGCCGCGAGCGTGCCGGTGGCGTGCCGCAGCCAGGTGCCGCCCGTCCGGGAGTGCACGGTGACGGGGCGTCGGCCCGATCCGTCCGGTGCGCCGAGGACGACCTGGACCGGGACGGACCCGTCGTCCGGCAGGATCATGGGAGCTTCCAGCACCAGTTCGTCCAGGACGTCGCAGTCGGCCTGCCGCCCGGCGTGCAGGGCGAGTTCGACGAACACGGTCCCGGGCAGCAGCACGGAGCCCAGCACGACGTGGTCGGCCAGCCATGGCCGGGTGGCCGTCGAGAGCCGTCCTGTGAGCAGGACGCTCCGGTCCCCGGCCAGTTCGACGACGGCCCCGAGCAGCGGGTGCCCGGCCGAGTCCAGTCCCGCCGCCGACACGTCGCCCTTCGCGGCGGCGGGGTTCAGCCAGTACGGCCGGTGCTGGAAGGCGTACGTCGGCAGCGGGACGTGGCGGGGCTCGGCCGGGAGGACCGGCGTCCAGTCGACGGCCACGCCTTGCGTGTGCAGACGCGCCAGGGCGCGGTGGAACTCCTGCCTGCCGCTGTCGCGGCGCAGCGTGCCGGTCACGACGCCGTCCATCACCGGCGCCAGGACGGGGTGCGGGCTGACCTCCACGAACACACCGTGCCGGTCCTGCGTCAGGGCCTTGACGGCGAGGTCGAAGCGGACGGGCTCGCGGAGGTTGCGGTACCAGTAGTCGGCGTCGAGGGCGGAGGTGTCGGTCTCCTCGCCGGTCACCGTGGAGTAGAAGGGGATCAGCGCCGGGTGTGGCGTGATGTCGGCGAGGTCGGTGAGCAGTCGGTCGCGGATCGCCTCGACCTGCGCGGAGTGGGCGGCGTAGTCGACGGGCAGGCGGCGGGCGCGGACGCCGTCGGCCTCACAGGCCGTCAGCAGTTCGTCCAGCGCGTCCAGGTCGCCCGACACGACGACCGAACCGGGGGCATTGACCACCGCTACGGTGATCCGGCCGTCCCAGCGGGCCACGAACTCGGCGGCCCGCTCCTGCCCGAGGCCGACCGAGACCATCCCGCCCCGGCCCGCCAGGGCGACCAGGGCCTTGCTGCGCAGGGCCACCACCTTCGCGGCGTCCTCCAGGGACAACGCGCCGGCCACGTACGCCGCCGCGATCTCCCCCTGTGAGTGCCCGACCACGGCGTCGGGCTCCACACCATGGGCACGCCACAGCTCCGCCAGCGCCACCATCACCGCGAACAGGGCCGGCTGCACCACGTCCACCCGCTCCAGCGAGCCACGGCCGACCAGCACCTCCACCAACGACCAGTCGGTGTACGGCGCCAGCGCCGCGTCACACGTGTCGACCACCTCCCGGAACACCGGCTCCGAGCCGTACAACTCCCCACCCATACCGACCCACTGCGCCCCCTGCCCCGGAAACACGAACACCGACCGGCCGGGCGAACCGGCCACGCCCGTGGGGACGCGGGGGTCTCCGTCGGCGAGGGCGGCGAGTTCCGCCGTGAGGTCGCTTCGGGTGCTGCCCACCAGGGCCGCCCGGTGGGCGAGCAGCGTGCGGGTGGTGGCGAGGGCCCGGCCGATCGCGGCCGGCCGGAGTCCGGGGTGGGCGGTGAGGTGGTCCGCGAGCCGTCGGGCCTGAGCACGCAGGGCGTCGTCCGTCTTGCCGGACAGCAGCCACACGGTGGGCTCCGCGGAGTCGTCCGCGGCGGGTTGTCCGGGCCCTACTTGTTCGGGGGTGCCTTCCGGGAACTGTTCGATGACGACGTGGGCGTTGGTGCCGCTGGCCCCGAAGGCCGAGACGCCCGCCCGGCGGGGACGCCCCGTCTCCGGCCACGGCCGGGCCTCGGTCAGCAGCCGGATGTCACCGGTGTCCCACTCGACGTGCGGCGTGGGCTCCTGGACGTGCAGTGTCGGCGGCAGTTCGCCGTGTCGCATCGCCATGACCATCTTGATCACACCCGCCACCCCGGCCGCCGCCTGGGTGTGCCCGATGTTCGACTTCACCGACCCCAGCCACAACGGCTCCACCCGGCCTTGACCGTACGTCGCCAACAGCGCCTGGGCCTCGATGGGATCACCGAGCGTCGTCCCCGTCCCGTGCGCCTCCACTGCGTCCACCTCGGACGCCTCCAGCCCGGCGTTGGCCAGGGCCTGACGGATCACCCGCTCCTGGGAGAGGCCGTTGGGCGCGGTCAGACCGTTGGAGGCGCCGTCCTGGTTCACCGCCGAACCCCGCACCACCGCCAGCACCCGGTGCCCGTTGCGCCGGGCGTCCGACAACCGCTCCAGCAGCACCAACCCCGCGCCCTCACCCCACGCCGTGCCATCGGCCGTCGACGAGAAGGGCTTGCACCGGCCGTCAGGGGCCAGGGCGCGCTGGCGAGAGAACTCCGTGAACTGCAAGGGGGTCACGCTCACGGTGACCCCGCCGGCCAGGGCGAGTGTGCACTCCCCCGAGCGCAGCGCCTGCGCCGCCAGGTGGATCGCCATCAGGGACGAGGAGCAGGCGGAGTCGACGGACACGGCCTGGCCCTGGAGGCCCAGCAGGTAGGAGACCCGGCCGGAGGTGATGCTCGGCGAGATGCCGGTGGCGAGGTAGCCCTCGGTGTCGGGCGGTGCCTGGTCGGGGCTGCCGACGTAGCCGGAGGACCAGATGCCGGTGAACACGCCCGTCCGACTGCCCCGCAACGACGTCGGATCGATCCCCGCGTCCTCCAACGTCTCCCACGCC
>NZ_JBHUAF010000317.1:0-10026 GCF_042789895.1 Kitasatospora sp. NPDC056783 | reverse complement strand
ATCTTGAAGAGTCCACACACCTCACCAAGATCACGCGGTGGCCGTTCCAGTTCCCGAACCAACCGGCCCGATCACGAAGTGCGGCTGGAGTACTAAGGGGTATGGGGGCCGTCATGCGCGGGCATGGCTCGGTCGTAGATGCAAGGCCACGAATCATGAGAAGGTACCGGCCATGAAGGCAATAAAGTTCGTCCTCAACGTCATCTGGTTGCTGTTCTGCGGCATTTGGATGGCGCTTGCCTACACGCTCGCCGGAATCATCTGCTGCGTCCTGATCGTGACGATCCCGTTCGGGATCGTTCGCCGGGGATCAGGATCACGCGGGGATCGACGCGACCTTCGATTCGCATTGGCGGCGTGAGGTCGAGGGTCGGGAGCGGCACTCTTTCCACGTTCGCGAGTGCGACGTTCAGCTCAGCCCAAGTGCCATCAGCAGCCCACTCGGTGAAGTACTTCGATGCAGTGCTCGTTGACCCATATTCCTCACGCAGGTGCGGCCAGGAGAGACCCGTCCGAGCCTTCGCGAAGATGGCGTCGGCGGAGCGGCGGACGCGGTCTCGATAGCCCTTCGGCAGCAGGTGACGCACCAACTCCCACTGCTCGCCCGAAAGATCGACAGCCGGAACACCCAATCTTGCTGAACGGTACCAGTCTTGAATGGCGCATCGAGCACCACCCCGCCGGAGGGGCACGGGGCCCTCGACAGTGACCTTTACCTCGAGAATTCCCAGAATCTCACTCTGCTCCGCCAGGCCCATGTTCACCAGTTGGTGCTGTGCCATATCAGCGAGAGCCGTCAGGTCGCGCACACGGCGGTCGGCTTCTTCGACGTCCTCCAGCCAGGCCGCCGCTTCGGCACGCATCTCTTCCAGTTGCCGCAGTTCCTCGTTCAGGGTCACGGTTGCGGCGGTGATGGCGTCCGGGGATTGCTGTTGCTTGGCAGTGGCAACGATCACCGCGGCGATCGAGGCCTTCATCGAGTCGATCTGGCGGTCCAGGTCTGCGATCCGCTCGGCGTGGACCTTCTGACCGCCGTCGGACATGCCCACCCACTCAGCCGCCAGCGCCTTCAGCCTCTCCGAGTCACCAAGCAAGGTGACGACTTCGGACCAGACTCGCTGCTCCACGGCCTCGGCATCGATGTACGAGCAGCCGCACACGCCCTGGCCTGGCACAGTCTCAGCCTTGCCGCTGCACCGGTAGTTGCGTCGGCCGCCCGGGACCGACTCCCGGCTGATCCCGGTGTACGGCGACTCGCAAAGGCTAATCAGCCGACCCGTGAGTGGGTAGGCCGCGCGGTTGCCGTTGCTGCTCTTCGCGTGGGCGGCGACCTTCCGGCGAAGTGTGGCGGCCTGATCCTCGGACAGAACGCGAGGTAGCAAGATGGTCACTGACTCGCCCCAGATCGGCTTGCCGTCCGCGTCGGTCTTGGCGTTCGCACCCCGGAATATCAGCTCCGCGTCGAGCACTGCTCGGGACAGGATCCGGTCACGCAGATTGGCCACGGACCACGGCCGCCCCGACCGGGAGGTGACACCCTGGACGTTGAAGCGAATGGCGGCTTGCCGCAGGTTGAGTCCCTCAACTACCACCATGTCGTGGACCTGATGCACAACGTCCCGCTCGGCCTCCTCGATGACTAGGCGCGAGGCACCCTTGATGCCTTTATCGGCAATCCGGTAGCCGTATGGCGGCCTGCCGCCGATGTGCGGCGAGCCATCCTCCTCCGCCTTCTCCTGCAGACCACCCTGGGTACGCGAGCGGATGTTCTCCCACTCCGTCTCGGCATAGTCGGCCTCCCTCCGCATCTGCGCACGGCCTTCGGGAGTGGTGTTGTCGATGTTGCGATTGGTGATGGCAACGAAGATGCCCATGTCCTCCAGCGCCCAGACCCAGCGCCAGAAGGCCCGACCGACTCGGCCGATACGGTCGCCCTTCTCCACCACAACCACGTCGAACTCGTCGAGCTTGGCCCTCTCCATCAGCTGGTCGAAGTCCGGGCGCTCACCCATCTCCTTCGACCCGGAGACCCCCTCGTCCTTATACGTGCCGACGTGGTCCCAGCCCTTGCTGGCGATGTGACGGCTGTTCTTACGGGCCTGACTGGCGATGCCGTAACCCTGTTTCTGCTCCTCGGTGCTCACCCGCAGGTAGTCCACGGCCCGGAGGGCGCGTGGCGCGGTAACGCGCGCGACAGTGGCAACGGCACTGCGCATGCGTGTGCTGGGATTCGTCATGTCGACTCCTGGATAGTCGGCTGGCCCCGGGACGGTTGCAGCCGTCGCCGGGGCACTCATCGTGTGGCGAACGTATGCAAACTACATACGGCGCACGGCGGTTTCACGGTCAGCCAGGAGAAGGGCTGCGCGTGGGCCGAACAGCAAGCGGAGAAGCCGGGTGCGCTCGGCGGGAGTCAGCGGGGTTCCACAGGACCAGGAGACAGAGGCCTGGAAACGAGCCGCTACTGGGCTGGCGCCGGCACGGTCGAGCGGGGATTTGCCGCTGGTGGGGTGCTTCGGCTGGGTGCACTGGGTGGCAGCGATGGGACTCCTTTGGCGAAAGCGGAAGATGACGACAGCCGAGGACCGGCCGACATGAGAAGCAGCCAGATCCGGCAGAGGAAGGGGGCGCTCTCTTTCGAAGAACAGCTTGCCACATGATCTGATCCAGATCGATATCCATAGTGTACTGTTCTCATATGGATCAGAAAGTATGGTCGGCCGCCGTAGACGCGGCCATCGCTCGCGAGATCAGACGCCGACGCACAGAGCTGGGGCTGTCCGCTGAGGCCCTGGGGGGCCGGTGCGCGGACCTCGGCTATCCGCTGACCCGGCAGGTGATCTCCAAGCTGGAGTCCGGCGCCCGAAACGGGCCGACTCCAGCAGAACTCCTCATCCTGGCGCGCGCGTTGGAAATGCCCGCGGTCAGCCTGATCCTGCCGCTCCGCCAAGGGCCGACAGCCCAGCCGACTCCTCGTTCGGAGTCCACTCCGTGGCAAGTGGTCGCCTGGTTCACCGGCGAAGACCGTACGGCCCTCCCAGAGGTTCCGGAAGCCGGCTCGCCCCAGGCCATCCTCGACGCCTTCCGTCGCCATGACCGGCTCGTCCGCACAGCACTACTGTCCACAAGGATGGCCGCCGAACGCCGCCGGGACGCCCAGCTCGCACCCCCGGACGAGTACGAGCGGACCAACACCGCCGCCGCCCAACTGGAACAGGTCGCCCAGACGGACCGCAGCGAGCTCCTCACCGCCCGCCAGGCACTGCGCGAACAGGGCCTCTTCCCGCCCCCGCTGCCCGCCGACCTCGCCCACATCGATCGCAAGGAAGCCTGACCAACAACCATCCACCGGGCCAACCCCGGCCATCACGGTCTCCGAGACGGCATCCACCTGCCAGCTTCGGCCACGAGGAGCGGCGGGCGTGGGCCTCGTCGCGGTAGTGGGTGAGGCGGCGCTTGGCGAGGTGTTCGAAGAGATCCTCCGCCACGCCCGAGAAGGCCTCCACGCGGGTGCGGTTGAGGCGCAGGACGTGGTCAGTGCCGACGAACGGGATGCCGAGGAGTTCGTGGTCCGCGTCCTGAACGCTTCCGATCGCGGCGTGCGAGATGCCTTCGTACCGCTTGCGGCCCTGCCGGCCGGTGAGGTATGGAACCGTGGCTGCCGCGTCGCCGGCGAAGGCTGTCAAGCCCGCCGCTCCGGTGCGGGCGAGGGCGTGCTGGAACCAAGCGAAGTGGTTCTGACTCAACTTCCGTGGCCGATCACGCTAAGTGATCGACTGCTGTGGAATCGGCGCGTTGGGCTACCAGATCTGTACTCCGCCACCGACTTCCAACGCCCGCTGGGAGGCGTCGAAGCTGTTGTCCAAACGATAAGCGGCTGTTGTCTTTCCGGGCTTAAGGGCTGTGTTTCTGCTGGTCAGGCATAGGGTCGGCGGTCTCGGGGAGTGGTGACGTGTTGAGTCGTCGCTCTGGTGGAGGTCGGGGAGGCCGTCGGTCGTGGGGCTGCTGGAACATCGTGAGTTGACCGCTCGTCGTCGCGTGGACGAGTTGCGGGAGGAGGCCGACCGTATCCAGGCCGAGCTGGCCGTGGCCGAGCGGGAGTGGAGCGAGTGGGTCATCGCCCGCTCGCGTGTCGGCGAGGTGCTGGCTCCGGGCGACCATGACGCCGTCGGCCCGGAGGCCTTCGAGGACCTGACCAGATCGCCAAGATGAGCGATTGGCGCAAGGACTCCGCCGCGATGCGCTGCTACTTCCGCCGGATTCGGGTCCGGGGAGCAAGACCTCTGAACGGCAGCCCGCGCCGGCCAGCTTGAGGAGCGGCCGGCGCCACTGCGGTAGGCCCGATGTCACCCCGCGCCGCCGTGGCCGGGCCCGACCTCGAGCGCGGACAGTCCGGGCATCCCGTTGCTTCTCAGCGGTTGCCGTAACCGGCCCGCTCCACCGCTTTCAGCACCTCGTAGGAATCAAGGTCGCGCAGCCGGTCTGCCGTGGCGTCCAAGGCGGCGCGCACCTGGAGGGCCCGCTGAGCCTGGTCGCCCGACAAGGAGCGGTGTTCCGGGATCCCTGCAAGGTACTGCCTGACGACCAGGGCGATCGTCTCGTGGACCCTCGGTTCGCGAACAGCCAATGACACGTGGACGGATTCCTCCTTGAGAGCGCGTGCCCGGTGGGCCTGGCCGGGCGGCATGTAGAGGGCTTGGCCCGGCTTCAGAACGAACCGCTCGCCGGGCCCGTTGAGGTCCTGAGCCACTCCGTCGCGCCAGGCGTTGTCGTCCTTGGGAACGTCATAGAGATGCCATTCCTTGGTGCCAGCCACCTGAACGACGAAGACATGCGCATTGTCACGATGGACGTCGAGCCCCCAGTGATCGGCCGGCGTCGTGAAGACCACCGCTCGGACGTGGGCACTCAGCGCGGTCGACAGCCGACGGCAGAACCGCTGTGCCGGCGCGTGCCATTCCTCCAGATTATTGATCTTCAGGCTGGCGCCGGCATGGATCATGGTGCGGACCTTGGCGCCGTCGATGTAGCCGACCTGGGTCTGGCCTGCCACCGTCCGCGGAGACGTGGTCTCGTGTGCAGGCACCGGTGAGCCTTTTAGGGACACCGCGAAGAACGGGTGCCGCAACAGGCTGCAGTCCAGCCAGTCATCGATGTGCTGCGGTGCCACCAACCCAAGGAGGTCTGGGCTTGGTGCGAACGCGTGCGACGCGGTCCCCCAACTGCGCCCAAGCTGTACGGCATCGGGTTCGACGTCGGTCATCGCGGTGAAGGCATCGGCACTAAGGGCTATGTGCATGACTATCCCACTCTTTCGGTCGTTGCGGCAGAGTCGGTCGCATACTGTCTGTCAGGCTTCCGGAGCCACCAGACCAGCCACATTGCGGCAACTGCGTCACAGACGGCCGCGATGACCGCAGGGGTCCGAAACCCCCAGAGGTTCGCGACCACTCCAGCAACGATTGCCCCGGCCGGAACCGTGCACATGGAGATCGTTCGCCCGGCTGCTCCGACGCGGCCGAGCATGACGGCTGGTGACTGCGTCTGCAGGATGGAGCTGTACGACACGTTCCATGAACCCGCCGTCAAGCCGTTGATGCCCATCCCGGCCAGAGCGGTCCATAGGTTCGGGGCCATCGCCAAGAGGATGTAACCGGTGGACTGGAGGGCGACGGCCGACGTGGCGATGCCGATAGGAGCGACGCGCTGCGACAGACGTCCTGCCAGGAGGGCGCCGACGACCCCGAAAACCGCCCATACACCGGTGAACAGGCCGAACTGGGCGGGAGTGGATCCCACGACATGCAGTGCGTACAGTGCCAGGACGGCCTGGTTGCCGCCCGCTGCGAAGTTCATGGCCGCCGTGGTCGCACAAACGCCGCCGACTTGCCGTACTCCGTACATCCAGCGCAGACCTTCGACGATGTCCTGCCACAGAATGCGTGGCGTCATTCTCCGGGCTAAGCGGTCCTCTGGTGGATCGGTACGGACGTTGGCCACGCAGGTGGCGGCCGCGATGAAGCTGGCGCCGTCGACGAGGAACGGAAGGGCGGGGCCCGCAGCGTAGAGCGCGGAACCCGCAGGAGCCCCCGCGAACTGGCCGATGCCCGTCTGTGCCGCGGACAGTCGCGCATTGGCCCGCGGAAGGTCGGGCGACGCCACGACTCTGGGCAGCAGGCTGACGAAACAGGAGTCGGAGACGGTCTGCAAGGTCGTCATGACGAAGACCACGGCGAGGACCATCCACAAGGACGCCCGATCCGCGAAGAGGGCCACGGCCAGCCCGACCGCCAAGACGGCCCGGGCTGAATCGGAGAGCAGGAAGGCCCACCGGGCGTCGACCCGGTCCACAACCGCTCCGGCCCACAAACCGAACAGGACCCAGGGCAAAAAGGTGGCGACCGTCACTAGGGCGGTCAGACGTGGATCACTCGTGATCGAGGCCGCGAGCAAGCCGACCGCAGCGACGCGCCCGGCATCGCCGAAGCGGCTGCCGACGGACCCGTACAGGAGAAGGTCGAATCTTCCGCCGAGCGAGGATCCGTGCTTCCCGTCCAACTTTCGTCGTCCTGGTATCACGCTAGGGCGCCCACCGTGGAAACCAAGCGCAGGATCTCTTCTGCGTCGGCTCGCTTGCGGTCCCAACTGCTCAGCCTGTCGGGTGCGAACCACGGCCTGAGTACCTCAGCGGCCTTCGGGGCTGCGGCACACGCGATGTCCAGTAGGGTGCGGGCGGTCCGTTCACGGAAGTGCAGTGCCGAGCACGCGCTCAGCACCGCCTGGGCAGTGGGCGGGTCCAGTTCGCCGGCGCTGACGCACTGATCGAGTAGCCATCGAAGATTGATCAAGGGCATCGAGAGAGGGCGGTAATCGGCCGGGTCGTAGGTGAGGGCCACCTCGTCGTCGGCCCAGACAGTCGAATCCAAGTACTGCCGCACTATCCAGCCCACCGGGCGCATGCCCAGCGGGTGGCACTCGGCCGCGCGCAAGGCGCCCATCGAACCGCCTCCGAGAACGGTGTTGCCTGCGGCGAGTGCCTCACGGATCTCGGTCACCGTGACCGACAAGGATTGACCGAACTCTCCATCGATCAGCGCGATCCGCCACGTTCCGCCACGGAGCTCGGGAAGCGCCGAAATGTCCCCCTGCCGTGCAGGCGGCCGAATGACCTGGCGGAGTTCCGGCGAGAGTTCGACGTCGTACAGGCTCGGCCCGGCGAAGATGGCCACGCGGTGCCTCATACCGTGGCCTCCGAGTAGTGCGGAGACCGCGCGCCGGCGAGTGCGCGGGCCAGGCGAGGACCGACGCGGTCACGTTCCTGGTGGTAGAACTCGAAACCGGGGACCACGACCCGGACGACCCGGAACGGCAGGTCCGGAAGGGTCAGATCCGCGACGAACACGTGAGGGAACCCTCCATCGCGGACCCGCTGGAGCACAGATCGCACGTCCTCGTTGATCGAACCACTGCTCAGATCCGGCAGATCGCCGAGATCGATGGTGGCGGGGATGTCGAGCCACGGACCCAGGGCTGCTTTGACAACGTCGTAGTCCGCTTTCCTGCGCCCGTTGTGCCGCCAGAGGTCTTCACGTCCCCCGGACAGGACGCTCAGCCGCGACTGGGCGGCTTCGGTGAGCGCTCGGCATGCTGCTACCAGAGGATCGAGATGGCACCCAGCGCCGCCGTTGACCAGCAGTCCGTCCTGGCTTTGTTCGTCGTCGGCGATCGCATAGAAGGTGGGGAGGCTGATCTCGTTGGAGAACATGAACAGGTGAACGGCAATACCGGCGTCTTGCAGTTTGTCGGCCAAGTGAGCCGCAGGGGCCGGGAGCGTCTCCAGCCGGACGCGCTGGGCTCTGCGCAGCGTCTCGCCGAAGGCCGTGCAGTCGCGTTCGATGAGTTCGTAGAGTCCGTGAAGTACGGCTTCGGCGAGGCAGTTGCCGGACGCCAGACCGTCGGAGTGCGAACCGAGGAGCCGCGGTGCCGAGCCGTGGTGGTACGGGGTGAAGACGGCGGCGGCGGGAATCAGGACCTGCTCGTTCGAGAACAGCTCACGGGCCCGCCACCATTCGAGGCGGCTGTCGGGGGTCCAGGTGGTGTGGCGGCCGAGGATCAGTCTCCGTGGGTTCAGCGTCGGCTGCTTCGTGCGGAGATCGGCGAACGACCCGTGGGTGCCGGTGCGGCCGTGCTGCTCACCGCAGTAGCGCTCGATGGCTTCCATCAGTGCGGAGACCTTCGCCGCCGTGAGTGTCAGACCTTTGCCGCATGTCACGGTGAGGTTGCCGCGCTCGGCGAACGGCCGCACCGTGTTCACGACCGGGATTCCGACGTAATCCAAACCGGTCACGTCGGAGACCCGGCTCACGCCGGCGACCTCACGGGCGTCCCAGGCGAGTTTCATTGTCTGGTCCAGGACCCGGCTGCGATGCGTTCCATGGGTGATGGCCTTCGTGACCGCGAGCGGGTCGTTCAGGATGTCCTCCAGTCCGGGGACATCGGCGACACCTTCGGTGCCTCTCATCGGATCACTCACCACACTCAGGACGAAACAGGGAGATAGGGTGTCAAGTCCTTGTACTCGTATGCCGCCTCGTTCGGCACCACCGTCGAATACTGCTTGTTCAGCACGCGTTTGAGCGCGGAGGGGTTGGCCGCGACCAGCTCGGCAAGGACCTCCAAGGTCAGGCCGATCAAGCCCTTGCGGCGGTGGCAGGTATCGGGGAGTACTCCGGTGTACCCGGCTCCCCCGGTGTGGGCCCGGTGGTAGCACTCGCCGCCGCAGGCGTGGCGTGCCCAGCACGAGTTGCAGGGTTCACGCTCGTCGACTCGCTGGAAGAACGGCGCACGGTCGTTCAACAGAGGGAGACCGCGCCGGACGTTCCCCATGCTGAAGGTGCCCTCTTCCAGGAAGTGGTGGCACGGGTAGATCTCTCCATCGGGCCCGACACCGAGCGCGGTGCGGCCGGCGGAGCAGGGGTACCAACTGGCGGTGGCCCGGCCGCGCATGAGGATGCGCTCGATGAATCCCTCGAACGGCATGACGGAGACTATGGTCCCGGCGAGCAACGACTTCCGGTACCACTCCAGAAGGGCGAGACTCTCGTCTTCGGTCGATCCGGCTGCTATGCCGTCCTCGCCGTAGGCGGGCTGCACGTGGATCTCGTTGAATCCGAGATCGAGAAGGTACTGGTGAAGCGCCACCAGAGGAGTGTTCTCAGCAGCCACCGCGCGTACCCGCAGAACGTCCTGGGTGCCGGACTCGACCAGTTTGCGGATGTTACGCAAGACTGCCTTTGAGGTCGGACGTCCGCTCAGGTAGACGCGGTGCTTGTCATTGAGAACGGGCGGGCCGTCGAGACTGACCACAAGCGATACCCTGTTCTCGCCCGCCCATTTTATGACCTCTTTGTTCATCAGTGTGCCGTTGGTGTAGACACTGAAGTCGATCTTTTTTTCCTCCCGCGCGGCCCGCTCGCGCGCATAGTCCACCGCGCGGTAGAGCACCGGCTTCTCCAGCAGCGGTTCGCCACCGACGAACACAATGGAGAAGCGTCCGGTCGCGGCGTTCTGATTGAACAGCGCGTCTATGCTTGCAAGGGCCGTCTCCTCGGACATGCCGGTCGGCACCTCACTGCCCTTACGGTCCTTGACGTCCAGCTCGTTGTAACAGTAACTGCACCCCATGTTGCAGTGGTAGGTGTTGCCGATGATCAATTTGCTGATGGCCACCTCGCCGGCGGCAGGAGGAATGGGGGACGCACCCGCCTGGAGAGCAGCATCGATGCGCGCCCAGGATTCCCTATCGGCCTCGCTCACCTCGAGCTCGCCGTGTCCCAGATGAGCGTAGCGCAGAGCCCGTTCGACGATGTCCCGTGGCGCTCTGACCAGGGTCATGCGCTCAGCGTCGTAGAGAGTCGCAGTCTTCTCGTTCCCACCCAGGACTCGCCGATGCTGAAAATCCATGAGATTCACCCCTTCATCGATCATTAGCAAGGGCCGTCGCCGGGCCGGAAATATATTCCGGCC
>NZ_JBHUAF010000316.1:0-10098 GCF_042789895.1 Kitasatospora sp. NPDC056783 | reverse complement strand
TCCGGCGACCACCGCGCCCCGGCGGGCCTGGACGACGACGAAGCCCTCCGCCTCCAGGCGTTGCACCGCCTCGCGCACCGGGACGCGGGAGACGTTCATCGTCTCGGCGAGTTCGCGTTCGACCAGGCGGCGGCCGGCGGGGTACTCGCCCTCGATGATCCGTTCGCGCAGCCGGACGTAGACGAGGTCCCGGAGCGACTGGTGGGCGTCGCCGGGCGTGTCGGTCATCGGGGGCTCCAGTCGGGTGGGGGCGGCGCCTGGTCACGGGGCTGCACAGATCATTTCAGATCGGTGGCCGATACCCCTTGTCTGGTATTCGGTATACCAGATAGCTTGAGGCCCCCGCCCGGGCCGCCGGTGCCGTCCCCCGATGTCTCGGCAGGCCCGGGCGGGTTCGCGACCCCCGATTCCTGGACGTGCATGTGATCACCCCCGACCTCCTGCTGGACGCCACGCTGCCCGACGGCAGCGCGGCCGACGTCCACCTCGCCGACGGCCGGATCGCCGCCCTCACCCCGGTCGCCGACCGACGACCGGCGGACGGCACCCCCGGCCCCGACGACGGCGACCGCCCCGGCACCGTCCGCCTGCACGGCGCACTGCTGCTGCCCGCCCTGGTCGACGGCCACGCCCACTTGGACAAGACCTTCCTCGGCGCGCCCTGGCAGCCGCACCGCCCCGCCGCGGACCTGCGCGCCCAGATCGCCTCCGAGCGCGTCCAGCGGCGCGAGGTCGCCCGCCTCACGCCCGTCGCCGAGCGCGGCGAGGCGCTGGCCCGCCGGATGGCGGCGCTCGGGACGGGCCACGTCCGCTCGCACGTCGACGTCGACCCGGACACCGGCCTCGACCACCTGCACGCCCTGCTGGAGGTGCGCGAGCGCGTCCGTGGCGTCATCGGCGTCCAGCTGGTCGCCTTCCCGCAGAGCGGCGTGGTCGCCACCCCCGGTGTCGCGGACCTGCTGGACGCGGCGCTGCGCGAGGGCGCCGAGCTGATCGGCGGTCTGGACCCGGCCGGGTTCGACGGCGACGTGGACGGCCAGCTGGACATCGTCTTCGGCCTCGCCGAACGCCACGGCGCCGGAGTGGACATCCACCTCCACGACGGCGGCCCCGTCGGCGCCTCCCAACTGCGCGACATCGCGGACCGCACGGCGGCCCTCGGCCTCGGCGGCCGCGTCGCGGTCAGTCACGCCTTCGCGCTGGGGGACCTCGGACTCGCCGAACTCCTCACCACCACGCGGAAACTGGCGGACGCCGGAGTGGCGATCATGACCAACGGGCCGAGCCGGTCCATGCCGCCGGTCACGCTGCTGCACGAGCACGGCGTCCGGGTGTTCGCCGGCTCCGACAACATCCGCGACGCCTGGTGGCCGTACGGCACCGGCGACATGCTCGAACGCGCCACCATCATCGGCCTCCAGGGCGAGCTGATGACGGACGTCGAACTGGGGCTCGCCGCCGACCTGGTGACCACCCACGCCGCCACCGCCCTCGGCCTCGCCGACTACGGCCTGACGCCCGGCGCCCGGGCCGACCTGGTGGCGATCGCCGCCGGCTCCGTCCCCGAGGCCGTCGCCGCCCACCCCGAGCGGCTGCTTGTCCTGCACGACGGCCGGATCGTCCTCGACCGCACCCGCTGACACCTCCTGCCGCACCCCTCTCCGCGTTTCCCCGCACCCTCACCACACTCCCGGCGACCGGTCGAGGCCCCACCCCCGGCCCGTCCGGCCGGGGGTGGCCCCACCCTGCTCCACCCCTGTTGGAAGGACGCCCCCACCGTGAACCCCTCCGCGGAAAGAACCCGGCCCGCCCCCGCCGCCCCCGCTCCCACCGCGCCGTCGGCCGCGCCGGGCCGCCTCGCGGGCGGCCAGATCGGCACCACCGACCTGGTGTTCTTCGTGGTCGCCGCCGCCGCACCGCTCACCGTCCTGGCCGGCATCGCCCCCTTCGCCATCGGTGTCGGCGGCGCCTCCGCCCCCGCCGCGTACCTGATCTCGGGCGCCCTGCTCGTCCTGTTCGCCGCCGGCTTCACGGCGATGTGCATGTACGTCCGCAACGCGGGCGCCTTCTACGCCTACGTCGCGCGCGGCCTCGGCCGCACCCTGGGCGTCGTCACCGCCTACGTCGCGGTGGTCTGTTACAACCTCATCACCCCCGGCGTGGCCGCCGCCTTCGGCTACTTCGCGGCCGAGCACATCGAGCAGCGCACCGGCGCGCACGTGCCGTGGTGGCTGCTGTCGGGCGTCTGCGTGGTGGTGGTCGGCGTCCTGGGCTGGCTGAAGGTGACGCTCAGCGCCAAGGTGCTCGGCGTGGCGCTGGTCCTGGAGGTGCTGTCGCTGCTGGTGATGGAGGGCGGGGTGCTCTCCGAGCGCGGCACGGCCGCCCTCGACCCGGTGTCCTTCGACCCCTCGTTGCTCACCCAGGGCGGCGTCGCCGGGATGTTCGTGCTGGTCATCGGCGCCTTCACCGGCTTCGAGGCGACGGCGATCTACGCCGAGGAGGCCCGCGACCCGCGCCGCACGGTGCCCCGGGCGACCTTCATCGCGATCGGCTTCCTCGCCGTCTTCTACGCCCTCGGCACCTGGATCGTGATGGGCGCGTACGGCACCGACGCCGCCGTCGCGGCCGCCCGCGCCGCCAACGGGCCTGACCTCACCTTCACCGCCGCCGAACGCTTCGTCGGCCTGTGGCTGTCCGACTCGATGCACGTCCTGATCGTGGTCAGCGCCTTCGCCTCGACCCTGGCCTTCCACAACGCGGCCGCCCGCTACCTCTACGCCCTCGGCCGCGAGGGCCTGCTGCCCCGCCGGCTCGGCCGGATCTCGCGGCGCTCCGGCTCCCCGGGCCCGGCCGTGCTGGTGCAGAGCGGCTTCAACGCGGTGGTGATCCTGCTGGGCGCGGTGCTGGCCGCCGACCCCTACCTGGTGGTGCTGCTCTGGTCCAACAGCGTGGGCGTGCTGGGCATCATGGCGATGCAGGCCCTCGCGGCGGTGGCGGTCTGGGCGTTCTTCCGCCGTGACCGGCGCGGACTGTCGGCCTTCCGGGTGGTCTGGGCGCCGCTGCTGGCGGCGGCCGGACTGGCCCTGCTGACGGTGCTCGCCGTCTTCAACTTCAGTCTGCTGACCGGTGCTTCGGGCTGGGTGAACGCGGTGCTGCTGCTCCCGCTCCCGCTCGTCGCGGTGGCCGGCTACCTGGTGGCGCGCCGGATCCGCCGCACGGACCCGGAGCGCTTCGCCCGCCTGACCGAGGTCGACGTCGAGCGCGACTGACCCGCCCGCCCGAGCGGCGCCCTCTCCACAGCGAGGGGGCGCCGCCGCGTGTGACGGGCCGGCCACGCCACCCCCCGCCGTCCGTCGACCGGTGGACGGCAGGTTCGACCGGCCGGACGTGTCGGGCGCCGTCCCCGGCCGTCCAGGATTCCGGGTATGAGTCAACTCCCCGTACGGGTGGCCGGATGGAGCGCCCGGCACCCGTGGCGCGCGATCGCCGGCTGGTTCGCGTTCGTCGTCCTGTGTCTCGCGGCCGGCCTCTCGACCGGCTCCCGCGCGGCCACCACCGAGGACTACCGGGTCGGTGAGGCCGGGCGAGCCGAGGCGATGGCCGCCGAAGGAGGGCTCCAGGCCAGGGCCACCGAACAGATCCTGATCCGCGCCGGGTCCGGTCCCCTGGACACACCCGCGGTCGACTCGGCCGTCCGGGACCTCACCGAGCGGCTCCGACGGCTGCCCGAGGTGGACGGTGTCGCGGCCCCGGTCCGTTCCGCGGACGGCACGGTCCTCAGGGTCGCGGTCGTCCTGAACGGCCCCGAGCTGGACGGCCGGAAGAACGTCGTCCCCGTCCTCGCACAGACGGAGGAGGTGCGCGCCGGGCACCCCGACCTGGTCGTGGAGGAGACCGGCTCCGCCTCCATCAGCAAGGGCGTCAACGACCAGCGCGGGAAGGACCTCGCGCTCTCCGAGCGCGTCACCCTGCCGGTCACGCTCGTCACCCTGCTGGTCGTCTTCGGGTCCGTGGTCATGGCCGGCCTGCCGCTGCTGCTCGCGCTCTCCTCGATCGCCGCCGCCCTCGGGTTGTCCATGGTGGCGTCCCAGCTCCTGCCCGACCCCGGCGTCGGCACCAATATGATCATGCTCATCGGCCTGGCGGTGGGCGTCGACTACACGCTCTTCCACCTCAAGCGCGAGCGTGAGGAACGTGCCCGCGCCGGCGGCCGCCTCGGCCCGGAGGCCCTGGTGGAACTGGCGGCGGCGACCGCGGGCCGGGCCATCGTGGTCTCCGGCCTCGCGGTGATCGTCTCCACCGCCGCCCTCTACCTGGCCACGGACGTCATCTTCTCCTCGCTGGCGACGGGCACGATCCTCGTCGTGGCGGTCGCCGTGGTCAGCTCCCTGACCGCGCTTCCCGCCCTGCTCGTCACCCTCGGACGGCGGTCCGAGCGCCGTGCGGCCCGCCGGGCGAGCCGCGGCCGGCCCGTTCGCACCGGGCGGGCGGAGGCCGGGCCCGGCCGGGTGGTCGGCGCCCTGTTGCGGCCGGCACGGCGGCACCCCGTCCTCACCCTGGGCGTGTCGACGCTGGCCATGCTCGCCCTGGCCGCCCCCGCGCTCAGCCTGAAGCTCGTCGACCCGGGCAAGGACACCTTCTCCCGCGCGATCCCGGCCATGCGGGTCCACGACCGGCTGAACGCCGCCTTCCCGGAGCTCTCGGTCACCCACGAGGTCGTCGCCCGCTCCGCACCGGACCGGACCGCGCAGGTGCGCCGCGCCCTGGCGGACCTCGGTCGACGGACGCAATCCGACCCGTTGTTCGCCCGGACCACCGAGCCGACGGTCCGCACCTCGGCCGACGGCCGGATCAGCGTCCTGGACCTGGCCGTCCCCTCCCCCGCAAACTCCACCCGGGCGATCCGGTCGCTCGACCGTCTCCGCGAGGAGCATCTTCCCGCCACGGTCGGCGAGTTGACCGGAGTGGAGACGGCGGTGACCGGCGACGTGGCCCGGGGCCGCGACTACGTCGACCACGAGAAGGGCAAGTTGCCACTGGTCATCGGATTCCTGCTGCTGGCCACCTTCGCGATGACCGTGTGGGCCTTCCGCTCGGTGCCCGTCGGCGTGATCGGCGTGCTGCTCAACCTGCTGTCCGCCGGGGCCTCGCTCGGCCTGCTGGTCGTGGTCTTCCAAGGCACCTGGGCCCAGGGGCTCCTGGGCTTCGAGTCCCTGGGCGCGATCGCCTCCCGGGTGCCCCTGTTCCTCTTCGTGATCCTCTTCGGCCTGTCGATGGACTACCAGGTCTTCGTGGTCAGCCGGATCCAGGAGGCCGTGCGGAGCGGGATGTCGGCACGCGCGGCGGTGCTGGAGGGCATCGGCAGGTCGGCCCAGGTGGTGACCAGCGCGGCGATCGTGATGGTGACGGTCTTCGGCGCCTTCGTCGCCCTGCACCTCACCGAGATGAAGCAGATGGGCTTCTGCCTGGCGGCGGCCGTCCTGCTGGACGCCGTGGTCATCCGGCTCCTCGTCCTGCCCTCGCTCCTGCTGCTCCTCGGCGACCGTGCCTGGTGGCCGTCCCGGCCCGCCCGGCCCGCCCGGCGAACGCGGAGCTCCGCACCCACCACCGCTCCCACCGCCGCCCCCACCACTACCGCGCCGCGGAACGTAGGCTGACGACCGTGATGCAACGGCCGCAGCCCGACGACCGGTCCCGGATACGCGTGCTCCACCGGTGGTACGCCGTCACCTGGGCGCTCCTGGGCCTGTGCCCCCCGATCGTCTCCGTGCTCGACCACACCGGGACGACCAGGTACTGGTGGTCGTTGGCGCTGCTGGCCGTGATCGCCCTGTGCTACGCACTCGTGGCGGGCCGCCCCCGCGATCCCGTGCTTCGTCCGCACGCCTTCCTGGGTGTGCTCGCCCTCGGTCTGGGCGCGCTGTCCTGCACGCGCGGCGACGGCGCGGCGCTGTTCATCGTGTCGCTCCCGCACTTCTGGCTCTTCGCCAGGAGCCCGCGTCACGCGATCGTGTTCAGCGGGATCGCCGCCGCGGCCACGGTGGCGGGCATCGCCTTCCATCGCGGCGACGCGGACATCGCCACCGGCAACATCGTCTTCACCCTCGTCGGCTACGCCGCCGGGGTGCTGCTCGGACTGGCGGTGACCCGGATCGTCGAGCAGGGCGACGAACGCACCCGCCGGCTGAGCACCGAGTTGGAGGACGCCCACCTGCGGCTGCTGGAGGCCCACCGGCTCCAGGGCGCCACGGAGGAACGCGCAAGGCTGGCGCGGGAGATCCACGACACCCTCGCCCAGGGCTTCGCGTCCATCATCGTGCTGGCGGAAGCGGCCCGCTCCGGCCTCGACACCGATCCCGCCAGGAGCGCCCAGCAGTTGCTCTCGATCGAGAACACCGCCCGCGAGAACTTCGCCGAGGCCCGTGTCCTCGTCGGCTCCGCCTCGCAGGTCAGTCTCACCCCCGGCTCGATCGCGCGGACCCTGCGCCGCACGCTCGACCGGTTCACCGAGGACACCGGACTGACCGTCACCGCGGAGCTGCCGGACGTCCGCTGCGACCAGCCGGCCCGGATCGCCCTCCTGCGCTGCCTCCAGGAGTCCCTGGCCAACGTCCGCAAGCACGCCGCCGCCTCGACGGTGGACGTCGCCCTCGCCCAGTACACCCACGGGGTCGAACTGGAGGTCACCGACGACGGCCACGGCTTCGTGGTCGAGGACTCCCACGGCTTCGGGCTGAACGGCATGCGCAAGCGCCTCGCCGAACTCGGCGGGGAACTCACCGTCACCAGCTCGCTCGGCGACGGCACCCGCGTCCTCGCCGTCATCCCCACGAACGGTCAGGTGTGACATGCCCCAGGACGCGCTCCGCGTCATCGTGGTCGACGACCACACCGTCATGCGCGCCGGGGTCGTCGCCCTGCTCGCCTCCGAACCCGGCATCGACATCGTCGGCGAGGCGGGCGACGGCCGCGCCGCCGTCGAGCTCGTCGAGCGGCTGGACCCCGACGTGGCGCTGATCGACCTGCGCATGCCCGTCCTCGACGGCGCGAGCGCCACGACCGAGATCGTCGCCGCCCGCCCGCGGACCCGGGTGCTGATCCTCACCACCTACGACACCGACGCCGAGATCGAGCGCGCGGTCGAGGCGGGCGCGATCGGCTACCTCCTCAAGGACACCACGCGCGACCAGCTCGTCGACGCGATCCGGTCCGCCTCCCGCGGCGAGACCGTGCTGGCGCCCCGGGTCGCGCAACGGCTCGTCGCCCGGATGCGCCGACCCGCCCAAGCGACCCTGACCGCCCGTGAGACCGACGTCCTCGGCGCCGTCGCCGACGGACTCTCCAACGTCGAGATCGGCCGGCGGCTGGTCATCGCGGAGGCCACGGT
Source organism: Kitasatospora sp. NPDC056783 (assembly GCF_042789895.1). Taxonomy (NCBI): domain Bacteria; kingdom Bacillati; phylum Actinomycetota; class Actinomycetes; order Kitasatosporales; family Streptomycetaceae; genus Kitasatospora; species Kitasatospora sp. NPDC056783. The sequence continues at coordinate 2,711 of NZ_JBHUAF010000316.1, read as the reverse complement.
GAAGACCCACCTCCTGCGGATCTTCGCCAAGCTCGACGTCGGCGACCGCACCCACGCGGTGGTCGTGGCCCTCGACCGCGGGCTGCTGAACCGGGGCCCGCGCTGTGACCGGGACGGTCCGCCGTGATCGGAAGGCGACTCGTGGGACGGGCGCACGCGAAGCGGCTGGTATTACTAGGGCATGCAGGAAGAGATTGCACGCTCCGCGATCGACACGTTCATCTCCGCGTTCAACGCCTCGGACGACAGCTATGTGACTGCCCTGCTCTCCCGGGCCCTGACCTCGGACGTGGTCTTCTGGGGGCCGTTGGGCCGCAGCGAGGGAATCGCCGCGGTCGAGCGGTTCGTGCTGGACATCCGGCGCCACCCGGCGGGGACCGGCACCATGGCGCGCTGCTCGGAGGTGGACATGCCGGACGAGTGGGCCCGGTACCAGTGGGTGTTCACCACGCCCGACGGAGGTCCCCGCCTGGCGGGAACGGACGTCGTCCATCTGCGGCGGAGCCTCATCGACCAGGTCATCGTCTTCGCGGGGGAGATCGAGCCGCTCGCCTCCTGAGTCGTCCTTCCGTCGCCGTCCTTCCGGGTCAGCCCGTGACCACCCCGGCCGCGACGTCGGGCCGGGCCCCGCGCACGTCCGGGAGCCGGCACCCGGGCACCGTCCGTGGATGCGGCACCGACGGCCCCTCCGCCCGGCGCTCGCGGTCGAGTTCGGCGCCCTCGCGCACCGCCCGGTAGACGGCGCGGGCCAGCCGGGAGCCCCAGACCGAGCGCGGGCCGCCGAACGGGTCGCCCGGGGCGCCCTCGCCGGGGGCGCGGACAGCCACGCAGACCGCGTCGGACGGGGTGCCCGAGCAGTCGTAGCCGGCGTCCAGCAGCGCCTGGACCTTGGCCTCGGTCGCGGTGGCCAGCAGGTTGACCAGGCCTGCGTCCTCGACCGCGGCCGGCACCACGGCCAGGATGTTGATCGTCCCGGGCCGGTACGCGGCCGCCTCGGCGGCCGGGTCGGCGGCCCAGAGCGCGACCCCGATCCCGGCGGTGACCAGCGCGGTGACGCCGCCGTCCTCGGCCCGGGTGCAGTCGTCCACCTCGGCCGCCGTCATCAGCCCCACGCCCGGGCCCACCAGCCCCTGGGCGGCGGCGAGTTCGGCCAGGTGCTCGGCCGGGTCCAGCCGCGAATAGCCCGGCCGCACCTGGGCGTTGAGCACCCAGGCGCGCTCCCCCAGCCCGCCGCCGAGCACCGCGCTGCTCACCATCCGCCAGCCTGGCCCGGCCCGCCACAGCAGCAGGTGGCGGCAGGCGCCGTCCTCCGCCCGCGCGGCCCGCCCCACCCGCACCCCGACGTCGTTCACGACCACTCCCCGTCCTCCTCCTGTCCGGGGCGCGACACCCGCACGTTCTCCAGCAGGGCCTCGACCAGCTCGTCCAGGTCGAGGCGCTTCTCCACGGCCCGCAGGTGGCCGATCCGCGCCCCGGTGGTGACCTGCGGCGGTGCGAGCAGGCTGCAGCAGTCCTCGTCCGGCAGGACGGAGATCTCGGCCGTGCCGAGCGCCCTGGCCTGGTCGATGATCTCCTGCTTCTCCCAGCCGACCAGCGGACGCAGCACCGGCAGGGTGGCCGCCTGGTCCACCGCGGCCATGTTGGCCAGGGTCTGGCTCGCGACCTGCCCCAGGCTGTCGCCGGTCACCAGCGCCTGCGCTCCGGTGGACGCGGCCAGCGCCGAGGCGGTGCGGACCATGAGCCGGCGCTGGGCGACCACCTGCAGCCGCCCGGCGCCCGCGACGGCCAGCTGCTTCTGGGCCTTGCCGAGCGCGACGACGTGCAGGGCGCCGGGCGGCTGGTAGCGGTTCAGCTCGCGGGCCAGGGCGTAGGCCTTGTACACCGACGCGGGGTTGGTGTACGGCGCGCCGCTGAAGTGCACGAAGTCGCAGGCCAGGCCTCGCCGCATGGCCCGGTGGGCGGCCACCGGCGAGTCGTACCCGCCGGACAGCAGCACCAGGGCGCGGCCGCTGGAGCCGACCGGCAGCCCGGACAGCCCGGGGTGGCGTTCGGCGGACAGGAAGGTCTCGCGGCGGTCGATCTCCACGGACAGGGTGACGTCGGGCTCGGTCAGGTCCACCCGCAGGCCGGGCACCCGCGGCCGGAGGAGGGCCCCGAGCTCGCGCTCCAGCTGGGAGGAGGTCAGCGGGAAGGTCTTGTCGCGCCGCTTGGCGCGCACCGCGAAGCCGGTGGTGGCCCGTCCGGCGCACGCGGCGCGCAGCACCTCCAGCCCGTTCGCCTCGATCGACTCCATCGTGCTGGGCACGCGCAGCGCCGGTTCCACGGAGCTGAAGCCGATCACGGTGCGAGCCCGGTCCACCAGGGTCTCGACGGGCACCTGTCCGCCGAGCACGGTGAGGCTGTGCGGGGTGCGGATCCAGGTGGAGCCACCCACGCCGCGCAGCGCCGACCGCAGGTTGTCCTCCAGGCGGTTCACGAACACGCGCCGGTTGCGGCCCTTGAGGGCGACCTCGCCGTGCTTGAGGAGCACGCAGTGGCCGTAGGGTTCGGTGCCGCCGCGCGGTGCGGGCAGGCGGGTGTCGTCGATCGGGTGGTCCATCCGGAAGTCCCAGCGTCGTCGTTCGGTGTCGTCGGCACCGTCCATCGTGCAGGACGGGGCGGCGGCGTTGTCCCGGGGGGGGCCGTCCTCCGGGGGGCGCGGGGGCGGGCAC
>NZ_JBHUAF010000315.1:0-10124 GCF_042789895.1 Kitasatospora sp. NPDC056783 | reverse complement strand
CCCTGACACCCAGGGGTGGCCCGGGAGCGGCGGGGTGTGCGCGGCATAGACTTCCGTGGTCCCCCGCAGCAGAACCGTAGGAGCACAGCGATGTCCGAGACCAGCCCCACCGCCTCCCGCCGCACGGTGCTCTGCGGGGCCGCGGCCCTGGCGGCCGGCGGCGCCGTGGCGGTCACCGGATGCGGCTCCTCCGCCGGTGACAAGGGCGCCCTCAAGGGCCCGGTCGACCTCGGCCCGGCCTCGGCCGTGCCGGAGGGCGGCGGCAAGGTCTACCGCGAGCAGAAGATCGTGGTCACCCAGCCCGCCGCCGGCCAGTACAAGGCGTTCAACGCCCGCTGCACCCACGCCGGATGCCTGGTGGACCAGGTGAAGAACGACCAGATCCAGTGCCCCTGCCACGGCAGCCGGTTCTCCGCCGCGGACGGCGCCGTGCAGGACGGCCCGGCCTCCGCCCCGCTGCCCGCCTACACCGTCACGGTCGAGGCCGGCAACCTCAAGGTGACCCCGAGCTGACACAGTTGACCCCCTCCCGACCACTGCGGTCCCACCAGACGATCTCCGCCCCGCGGCCCCGTCCCCACTCGGTACGGTGGACCCATGGCTGACCCGAGCACCTACCGCCCCGCGCCCGGTGCGATCCCGACCTCCCCCGGCGTCTACAAGTTCCGCGACGCCCTCGGCCGGGTCATCTACGTCGGCAAGGCCAAGAGCCTGCGCCCGCGCCTGTCCTCCTACTTCCAGGACCTGGCGGGCCTGCACCCGCGCACCGCGACCATGGTCACCACCGCCGCGTCGGTGGAGTGGACCGTGGTCGGCACCGAGGTCGAGGCGCTCCAGCTGGAGTACTCCTGGATCAAGGAGTTCGACCCGCGGTTCAACGTCAAGTACCGCGACGACAAGAGCTATCCGGAACTCGCCGTCACCCTGGACGAGGAGTACCCGAGGGTCCAGGTGATGCGCGGGGCGCACAAGAAGGGCGTGCGCTACTTCGGCCCGTACGGGCACGCCTGGGCGATCCGCGAGACGGTCGACCTGCTGCTGCGCGTCTTCCCCGTCCGCACCTGCTCCAACGGCGTCTTCAAGCGCGCCCGCCAGGTCGGCCGGCCCTGCCTGCTCGGCTACATCGGCAAGTGCGCCGCGCCCTGCGTCGGCAAGGTCTCGGCGGACGAACACCGCGCGCTGGCCGAGGACTTCTGCGACTTCATGGCCGGGCGCACCGGCAACTACCTGCGCCGGCTGGAAGAGCAGATGCAGGAGGCCGCCGCCGATCTGGAGTACGAGAAGGCGGCCCGGCTGCGGGACGACATCGGCGCCCTCAAGCGCGCGATGGAGAAGAACGCCATCGTGCTCGCCGACGCCACCGACGCCGACCTGCTCGCCGTCGCCGAGGACGAGCTCGAAGCCGCCGTGCAGATCTTCCACGTCCGTGGCGGCCGGGTGCGCGGCCAGCGCGGCTGGGTCACCGACAAGGTCGAGGACGTCGACACCGCCGGCCTGGTCGAGCACGCCCTCCAGCAGCTCTACGGCGGTGGCGAGTCCGTCCCGCGCGAGGTCCTCGTCCCCGCCCTGCCCGACCCGGCCGAGCCGGCCCGCGAGTGGCTGAGCGGCCTGCGCGGCAGCCAGGTCGACCTGCGCGTCCCTCAGCGCGGCGACAAGAAGGACCTGATGGCCACCGTGCAGCGCAACGCCCAACAGGCGCTCGCCCTGCACAAGACCAAGCGCGCCTCCGACCTCACCACCCGCAGCCGCGCCCTCCAGGAGATCGCCGACGCGCTGGAGCTGGACTCCGTCCCGCTGCGCATCGAGTGCTACGACATCTCCCACCTCCAGGGCGAGGACGTGGTCGCCTCCATGGTCGTCTTCGAGGACGGCCTGGCCCGCAAGAGCGAGTACCGGCGCTTCCAGATCAAGGGCTTCGAGGGCCAGGACGACGTCCGCTCGATGCACGAGGTGATCAGCCGGCGCTTCCGCCGCTACCTCCAGGAACGCGAGCGGACCGGCGAGTGGGCCGTCCCCGAGGAGGACGAGCCCGCGACCGGCTCCCGGGACGAGGAGGGCCGCCCCAAGCGGTTCGCCTACCCGCCCCAACTGCTGGTCGTCGACGGCGGCCGGCCGCAGGTCGCCGCCGCCAGGCGCGCCCTGGACGAGCTCGGCATCGACGATGTCGCGCTGTGCGGCCTGGCCAAGCGCCTGGAGGAGGTCTGGCTGCCCGGCGAGGACGACCCGGTCGTGCTGCCGCGCTCCAGCGAGGGCCTCTACCTGCTCCAGCGGGTGCGCGACGAGGCCCACCGCTTCGCGATCAGCTATCAGCGCAACAAGCGTTCCAAGCGACTCACCGCAGGGGAACTGGACTCCGTCCCGGGCCTCGGAGAGACTCGCCGCCGGGCGCTGCTCAAGCACTTCGGCTCGCTGAAGAAGCTGCGGGCCGCCACCGTGGACGAGCTCTGCGAGGTACCCGGCATCGGACGCCGCACCGCGCAGACTGTTGCGGAGGCGTTGTCGTCCCGTACACCCGTCGCACCCGCGGTCAACACCGCGACCGGCGAGATCATCGAGGACGGGGCCGAGCAGGCCGCCGAGCCGGTGGCCGCAGCACCCCAGACCGCACCATCCCAGGAGACGCCATGACGGCCGACGCCGCCTGTCAGCCGGTGTGCCCCGGCCCCGCCCGCCTGCCCGGGCCGGGGAAGGGCGGCCGTGCCGTACGCGTTCTCCCCAGCAGAAAGACCGAGAGCGGGGAACCGAAGTGACCGTGTCAGACGTGGCCGAGAACGCGCCGGAGCTGGTGATCATCTCCGGCATGTCCGGAGCCGGCCGCTCCACCGCCGCCAAGTGCCTGGAGGACCTCGGCTGGTTCGTGGTGGACAACCTCCCGCCGGCCCTGATCCCGACCATGGTCGACCTGGGCGCCCGGTCCCAGGGCAACGTCGCCCGGATCGGCGTCGTCGTGGACGTCCGCGGGCGGCAGTTCTTCGACGACCTGCTCACCTCGCTGGACGAGCTGGAGAAGCGCGGCGTCCGGCTGCGGGTCGTCTTCCTGGACTCCTCCGACGAGGCGCTGGTGCGCCGCTTCGAGAGCGTCCGCCGCCCGCACCCCCTCCAGGCCGACGGCCGGATCGTGGACGGCATCGCCCGCGAGCGCGACCTGCTGCGCGACCTGCGCGGCGAGGCCGACCTGGTGATCGACACCTCCAACCTCAACGTGCACCAGCTGCGCGCCAAGCTGGACGCCCAGTTCGCCGACCACGACGAGCCCGAGCTGCGCGCCACCGTGATGTCCTTCGGCTTCAAGTACGGCCTGCCGGTCGACGCCGACCTCGTGGTGGACTGCCGATTCCTGCCCAACCCGCACTGGGTGCCCGAACTGCGGGCCCGCACCGGCACCGACGCGGACGTCGCCGACTACGTGTTCCAGCAGCCCGGAGCCAACGAGTTCCTGGACGGCTACGCCCAGCTGCTGCGCATCGTGACCGAGGGGTACCGCCGCGAGGGGAAGCGCTACATGACGCTTGCCGTAGGCTGCACCGGTGGCAAGCACCGCAGCGTCGCCATGTCCGAGCGTCTGACCAAGCGTCTCATCGCCGACGGAGTCGAGACGGTGCTGGTCCACCGTGACATGGGACGGGAGTAACCGCCGCCTCCCTGCCGGGCCCGTCGGCGGAGCGGTCGGCGGGCCGAGGAACGCGAGGTGATGTGTGGCGGGATACGTGCCCGGGCGGCAGCCGCAGAGCAGGACCGGTGACCGGGCGGGCAGCCCGGCCCGGGCCACGGCGCCGAGCCGTCCGCGCAGCAGTCCCGCCCGCGCCAATCCGGCTCCCAGGATCACCGCGCTCGGCGGCGGACAGGGCCTGTCCGCCTCGCTGTCCGCGCTGCGCCGGCTCACCAGCGACCTCACCGCCGTGGTCACCGTCGCCGACGACGGCGGCTCCAGCGGCCGGCTGCGCGAGGAGCTCGGCGTGCTGCCCCCCGGCGACCTGCGCAAGGCGCTGGCCGCGCTGTGCGGGGACGACGACTGGGGCCGCACCTGGTCCGAGGTGATCCAGCAGCGCTTCACCGGCAACGGCGAACTCGGCGGCCACGCGGTCGGCAACCTGCTGATCGTCGCGCTCTGGGAGAAGCTGGGCGACCCGGTGGCCGCGCTGGAGTGGGTCGGCCGGCTGCTCAACGTCCAGGGCCGGGTGCTGCCGATGTCGGCGGTGCCGCTGGACATCGAGGCGAGCGTCCGCGGCCACGACCCGCGCCACCCCGCCGAGGTGACCGCCGTCCGCGGCCAGGCCGACGTCGCGGTGACCCCCGGCACCGTCCAGTCGATCCGGCTGCTGCCGGACGGGCCGCCCGCGGTCCCGGAGGCCGTCACCGCGGTGCGCGAGGCGGACTGGGTGGTGCTCGGCCCGGGCTCCTGGTTCACCAGCGTGCTGCCGCACCTGCTGGTGCCCGAGCTGGCCAAGGCGCTCACCGAGACCCGCGCCCGCCGCCTGCTCACCCTGAACCTGGCCCCCCAGCCCGGGGAGACCGAGGGCTTCACCCCGCAGCGCCACCTGGAGGTCATCGCCGACCACGCTCCGGACCTCGCGGTGGATGCGATCCTGGTGGACGAGCGCGCCGTCACCGGCGGGGCCTTCGGCCAGGCCGACCTGGACGGTCTGGAGAAGGCCGCCGAACGGATGGGCGCCGCTCTGGTGCTCGGCTCGGTGGCCCGCACCGACGGGACGCCGCGACACGACCCCGAGCTGTTGGCGGCAGCGTACGACCGGATTTTCCGGACACATGGAAGGATCGGGCCATGGCGATGACTCCAGCGGTGAAGGACGAGATCAGCCGGCTCCCGGTCACCCGGGCCTGCTGTCGCAAGGCGGAGGTGTCGGCGATCCTGCGGTTCGCGGGCGGGCTGCACATCGTGAGCGGCCGCATCGTGATCGAGGCGGAGCTGGACACCGGAGCGGCGGCACGGCGGCTGCGCAAGGACCTGCTGGAGATCTTCGGCCACTCCTCGGACCTCGTGGTGATGGCCCCCGGCGGACTGCGCCGCGGCAGCCGCTTCGTGGTCCGGGTGGTCAAGGACGGCGAGCTGCTGGCGCGCCAGACCGGGCTGGTGGACGGCCGCGGCCGCCCGATCCGGGGGCTTCCCCCGGCGGTCGTCTCCGGTGCCACCTGCGACGCCGAGGCGGCCTGGCGCGGGGCCTTCCTGGCGCACGGCTCGCTCACCGAGCCGGGCCGCTCCTCCTCGCTGGAGATCACCTGCCCCGGCTCCGAGGCCGCGCTCGCCCTGGTCGGTGCCGCCCGTCGGCTCGGCATCCCGGCCAAGGCCCGCGAGGTGCGCGGCGTGGACCGGGTGGTCATCCGCGACGGCGACGCGATCGGCGCGCTGCTGACCAGGCTCGGCGCCCACGAGTCGGTGCTGGCCTGGGAGGAGCGCCGGATGCGGCGCGAGGTCCGCGCCACCGCCAACCGGCTGGCCAACTTCGACGACGCCAACCTGCGCCGCTCGGCCCGCGCCGCGGTGGCGGCCGGCGCTCGGGTGGCCCGCGCGCTGGAGATCCTCGGTGACGAGGTGCCCGAGCACCTCGCCGCGGCCGGCCAGCTGCGGATGCAGCACAAGCAGGCCTCGCTGGAGGAACTGGGCGCGCTCGCCGACCCGCCGCTGACCAAGGACGCGGTGGCCGGCCGGATCCGCCGCCTGCTGGCGATGGCCGACAAGCGCGCCTCCGAGCTCGGCCTGCCGAGCACCGAGGCCAGCATCACCGACGAGATGGCGATGAACTGAGGTTCGCGATCACACCGCGTGACGGCGAGACGGCCGGCACCCCGATCCGGGGCGCCGGCCGTCGGCGTTCGCGAGCCCGCTCGCGGGCGGTCTCCGGGGCGTCCCGCCGAACGTCCGTCCGGGCCCGCGACACTCCCGAATTGGTAGAGACCATTGGCCCAGGACCAACTGCCCGGCGGCCCAAGGCCGGACGGCCCGGAACGGGGTTTCGGCCTCGCCACGCCCAGTCTCACCAGGCGGCGCGATGTGCCGTCCCAGGCCCCGGAGGGGTAGGGTCATAGGCGGTCGGGGACTTCCCAAATCTCACCCCCGCCGGGGCTGCGCCCCCGGCGTACCTAACGAGGAGATCGGTTCGTGACGATCCGGGTAGGCATCAACGGCTTCGGCCGCATCGGCCGCAACTTCTTCCGCGCGGTCAAGGCCCAGGGCGCGGACATCGAGGTCGTGGGTGTCAACGACCTCACCGACACGAAGACCCTGGCTCACCTGCTCAAGTACGACACCACCCTGGGTACCTTCCCGGGCGAGGTCTCGCACACCGAGGACAGCATCACCGTCGACGGCCACACCTTCAAGGTGACCGCCGAGCGTGACCCCGCGAACCTTCCGTGGGCCGAGCTGGGCGCCGACATCGTCGTCGAGTCCACCGGCATCTTCACCAAGGCCGAGGCCGCGAAGAAGCACCTCGCCGCCGGCGCGAAGAAGGTCATCATCTCGGCGCCCGCCACCGACGAGGACGTCACCGTCGTCCTGGGTGTCAACGACGAGAAGTACGACGCCGCCAACCACCACATCATCTCCAACGCCTCCTGCACCACGAACTGCGTGGCGCCGATGGCGAAGGTGCTGAACGAGAGCTTCGGCATCGTCAAGGGTCTGATGACCACCGTCCACGCGTTCACCAACGACCAGGTGACCCTGGACTTCCCGCACAAGGACCTGCGCCGTGCCCGTGCGGCCTCGCAGAACATCATCCCGACCTCGACCGGTGCCGCCAAGGCGACCGCCCTGGTCCTGCCGGAGCTGAAGGGCAAGCTGGACGGCACCTCGCTGCGCGTCCCGGTCCCGACCGGTTCCATCACGGACCTGGTCGTCACCCTGGAGCGCGAGGTCACCAAGGACGAGGTCAACGCGGCCTTCCAGAAGGCCGCTCAGGAGGGCTCGCTCAAGGGCATCCTGGCCTACACCGAGGACCCGATCGTCTCCTCGGACATCGTCAACGACCCGCACTCCTGCATCTTCGACTCGCAGCTCACCATGGTCCAGGGCAACCAGGTCAAGGTGCTCGGCTGGTACGACAACGAGTGGGGCTACTCGAACCGCGTCGTCGACCTGGTCACCCTCGTCGGCGGGCAGCTCTGACCTTGCGGGAGCTGACGTGATGTAGGGGCGAGGGCCCGGACGGCTTACGGTGCCGACCGGGCCCTCGTTCCGCGCTCAAGGACTTCTCAGGCGGCCCCTGCGCCGTGCCGCCTCACTGCGCATCAACCATCTCCCCAGGAGAAACCGAATCCCCGTGAAGACCATCGAAGAGCTCATCGAAGCCGGTGTCGAAGGCAAGCGCGTCTTCGTGCGAGCCGACCTGAACGTGCCGCTGGACGGCGCCACGATCACCGACGACGGCCGCATCCGCGCCGTCGCGCCGACCATCGCCAAGCTGGCCGCGGCCGGCGCGAAGGTCGTCGTCGCCTCGCACCTCGGCCGGCCCAAGGGCGCGCCGGACCCGCAGTTCTCGCTCGCCCCGGTGGCGAAGCGCCTCGGCGAGATCCTCGGCAAGGACGTCGCCTTCGCCACCGACACCGTCGGTGAGAGCGCCGGGGCCACCGTGGCCGCGCTGGCGGGCGGCGAGGTCGCGCTGCTGGAGAACCTGCGCTTCAACGCGGGCGAGACCAGCAAGGACGACGCCGAGCGCAAGGCCTTCGCCGAGCAGCTGGCCGCCCTGGCCGACCTGTACGTGGGCGACGGCTTCGGAGCCGTGCACCGCAAGCACGCCTCGGTGTTCGACCTGCCGGCCCTGCTGCCGCACGCCGCCGGCGACCTGATCGCCACCGAGGTCGGCGTGCTGAAGAAGCTCACCGAGGACGTCGCCCGCCCGTACGTGGTGGTGCTCGGCGGCGCCAAGGTCTCCGACAAGCTGGGTGTCATCGACAACCTGCTGGAGAAGGCCGACCGGATCCTGATCGGCGGCGGCATGGCGTACACCTTCCTCAAGGCCAAGGGCCACGAGGTCGGCATCTCGCTGCTCCAGGCGGACCAGATCCCGACCGTCCTGGAGTACCTGGCCCGGGCCGAGGCCCGCGGCGTCGAGTTCGTGCTGCCGGTCGACGTCCTGGTCTCCGCCGAGTTCCCGGACCTCAAGACCAAGGCCCCGGCGAACCCCGACACCGTCGCGGCGGACGCCATCCCGGCCGACCAGGAGGGCCTGGACATCGGCCCGAAGACCCGCGAGCTGTACGCGGAGAAGCTGGCCGACGCCGGCACGGTGTTCTGGAACGGCCCGATGGGCGTCTTCGAGCACCCGGACTACGCGGGCGGCACCAAGGCCGTCGCGCAGGCCCTTCTCGACAGCAACGCGTTCACCGTGGTCGGTGGCGGCGACTCCGCCGCGGCCGTCCGCATCCTGGGCTTCGACGAGAACGCCTTCGGACACATCTCGACCGGCGGCGGCGCCAGCCTCGAGTACCTGGAGGGCAAGACCCTCCCCGGTCTCGCCGCTCTGGAGGACTGAAACACATGACCGACCGTCTCCCGCTGATGGCGGGCAACTGGAAGATGAACCTCAACCACCTTGAGGCCATCCAGCACACCCAGAAGCTGGCGTTCGCGCTGGCCGACAAGGACTACGCGGCCGTCGAGGTCGCCGTCCTGGTGCCGTTCACCGACCTGCGCTCGGTGCAGACCCTGGTCTTCGGCGACAAGCTGAAGATCAAGTACGGCTCGCAGGACATCTCGCAGCACGACGGCGGGGCCTACACCGGCGAGGTCTCCGGGCCGATGCTGGCCAAGCTCCAGTGCACCTACGCGGTGATCGGCCACTCCGAGCGCCGCCAGTACCACGGCGAGAACGAGGAGATCGTCAACGCCAAGGTGAAGGCCGCCTACCGCGCCGGGATCACCCCGATCCTGTGCGTCGGCGAGCCGCTGGAGATCCGCAAGGCCGGCACCCACGTCGAGCACACCCTGGCCCAGCTGGACGGCGGCCTGGCCGACGTCCCGGCCGACCAGGCCGAGTCGATCGTGGTCGCGTACGAGCCGGTCTGGGCGATCGGCACCGGCGAGGTGGCCACCCCGGAGGACGCGCAGGAGGTCTGCGCCGCGATCCGCGCCCGGATCGCCGAGCTGTACGACGCCGAGCTGGCCGGCAAGGTCCGGGTGCTGTACGGCGGCTCGGTGAAGTCGTCGAGCGCGGCCGGCCTGATGGCCAAGCCCGACATCGACGGCGGCCTGGTCGGCGGTGCCTCGCTGGACGCCGAGGAGTTCGTCAAGATCGTGCGCTACCGTGAGCAGGCAGTAGGCTAACGCCGCCGCAGCAACGTAGGCTTTGGGGCCGGACCGCCTGACGCGGCCCGGCCCCTTCGCCGAAGATACGAGAGAGTTGGTCCCGTCGTGGTTCTCGGGTTCTCGATTGCCCTGATCATCTTCAGTCTGCTGATGATCCTTCTGGTGCTGCTGCACAAGGGGAAGGGCGGCGGCCTGTCCGACATGTTCGGCGGTGGCGCGATGTCCACCGGCGGCGGCTCGGCGGTGGCCGAGCGCAACCTCGACCGCATCACCATCGTGGTCGGCCTGGGGTGGTTCGCGTCCATCATCGTCCTGGGCCTCGTGCTGAAGTACCAGAGCTGACGTATCCCTGACGCCCCGTCGCCCGAGCGCCTATCCTGGGGCGGTCGGGTGCGGAGGCGATGGTGGCGGATGCTTAACTCCTGCTTACACTAGGACGACTTTCGCCACCGACGCGCACCGCGGCGGGTCGGCGCACCAGTACGCAGGGAGTCAGACCGTGGCAAGTGGCAATGCCATCCGTGGCAGCAGGGTCGGGGCAGGCCCGATGGGCGAGGCGGAGCGCGGCGAGTCCGCCCCGCGCAACCGGATCTCCTTCTGGTGCGCGAACAAGCACGAGACCCGTCCCAGCTTCGCCGCCGAAGCGGCGATCCCGGAGACCTGGGACTGCCCGCGCTGCGGCTTCCCGGCGGGGCAGGACCAGCACAACCCGCCGGCCCCCTCGCGCAACGAGCCGTACAAGACCCACCTCGCGTACGTGCGCGAGCGTCGCACCGACGCCGACGGCGAGGCGATCCTCGCCGAGGCGCTGGCGAAGCTGCGCGGCGAGATCTGAGGTCCCCCCACACACCACGAAGGG
>NZ_JBHUAF010000314.1:0-10152 GCF_042789895.1 Kitasatospora sp. NPDC056783 | reverse complement strand
CTTCCGTACGGGGCGCCGCCCCGGCCGCCTCGTTTCCCGGCGGCGCTCAGCCGCCGGCCAGTTCCAGCGCCCGCCGCAGGTTGTGCTCGGCGATGCCCGCCATCGCCTCCCGGTCGGGGAAGTCCCCGTCGAGCAGCCGCAGCGGCCCCGCCGTCAGCGAGAGCCGCTGCGCCAGGGTGTAGAGGGCGAGCCGGTCCTCGTCCAGCCCGTCCACCGCCAGCGGCCGGTAGTCGGCCGCGCGCAGGCGGATCCGCAGGAAGACGTGCTCCCACTCGACGTCGAAGTACATCGCGCCCTCGAGGTCGATCAGCACCGGCCGGCCGGTTGCGTCCACCAGCACGTGATCGGGGCCCAGTTCGCCGTGCACCACCGCGTGCTCCGCGCGCGGGCGCACCGCCGCCGCCAGGTCCTGCAGCCGCCGTGCCAACCGCTCCCGGGCGTCCGCGACCCGGGCGTCGCGCGCCGCGGCCTCCGCGAGGTCGCGCAGTGCGCGGTCCAGGACGACGGCCTCGCAGGAGGCCCCGCGGGAGGCCCCGCCGCCGTCGACCACGGCCACCTTCCCGTACCCGGGCGCCCGGTGGCACCGCATCGCCGCGAGCGCCTCCCCCAGCCGGTCCAGCACCGGGGCGGCGGCGCGCGGGTCGCGGGCGAGCAGCCTCTCCAGGTTCTCGCCGGGCACGTCCTCGACGACCACCAGGTCGGCCGGGGCGCCGTTCCCGTGCTCGCCCTCGCCCTCGCGTCCGATGTACCGGATCTCCGGGACCCGGACGCCGAGCGCGGCCAGCCGGGCGTGCGCGGCCACGAACAGGCCGGCCCCGAGCCCGGGCGAGAACGGGTCGGCGAGGTCGTCGTCCCCCTCGGCCGCCGGCCAGTAGTTCTCGGCGGCGGCCCACCGGTAGGCGATCGCCGACGTCCCGTCGTCCGTCACCAGGCGGTACACGCCCTTCTTGCTGCCGCCGGCCAGCCGTTCGGCGGCCGCCAGCCTCCGTCCACCGCCGAACGCGGCCCGTGCCGCACCCGCCAACCGCTCCCGCACCGTGGCCCCGCCTCTCCTCGCCCCGACCGGCGAACGCTACCGCCGCAGGTGGCGGCTCACGTCACCGACCAGGGTGATCCGCACCCGTCGCTCCACGAACCGCCACCGGCCGTCCTCCCCGCGCGCGAAGCGGTCGTGGTACCGGCCGGCCGCGACGGCCTGCAACGGCAGTTCGGGCAGTGCCTGGAACACGGTGACGTACGAGCGGGCCGCCGCCGTCCCCGCCCGCTCGTCCACCTCGACCGCCACGTTGCCGGTGACGTGCTGGGTCCGCGGCGTGCCGTCGGCGTACACGACGAGCGTCTCCCGGAACATCGCCTCGACCGCCTCGGCGCCGCTCACCGGCGCGCCGCTGCCGACGAAGGTGGCGTCGGCGAGCAGCGCGCCCAGCCCCGCGAAGTCACCGTCGTCGACGAGTTCGGCGTAACGCGCGATCAGGTTCTCGATCTCGCGGTGGCTCGGCAGCGGAGCCGCGGGTGCGGACACGTTCTCCCCCGGGGACGGACGGACAGTCACCCCCCGACCCTCCCACGGCCCGACCGGTGCCGGGGAGGAGGGGGGTCAGGCCGCCACGGCCAGCCGGGAGATCTCGGCGGCGACGGCCTCCGGTTCGGCGGCGACGGTGACGCGGGCGACGCCGTCCAGCCCCGGGTGGGCGCCGACCCGGACGGAGTGGCGGGCGTTGCGCAGCAGGTCGAGGTCGTTGATGTCGTTGCCGAAGGCGTCGTAGGCGTCGATCCCCAGCGAGGTCAGCGCCTCCCACTTGTTGGTGGTGCCCGGGGCGAAGTCGATGATCGCCTCGTCGAGGTGGTGGTTGACGGCCATCCCGAGCGCGCGGCAGGACTCGGCGAGGCCCGCCGGGTCGGTGGCGTCGACCACCAGGAACTTGACCACGGCGGGGAGTTCGGCGAGTTCCACCCGTCGGGCCAGGCCGCCCTGGTCGACCCGGCCGCGGATCGGGTGGTCGGCCGGACCGGTGTACGCGTAGTCCCACGGCCCGTCGGCGAGGTAGCCGGCCCGGAACCGCTCGACCTCGGCCAGCAGCCTGCCGAGTTCACCGGCTTCGAACGCCGCCCGGGCCCGCACCTCGCCGTCGACCGAGACCAGGCTGCCGTTGCCGCCGATCAGCGTGGCGGCGGGGAAGGCCCCGTCGAGGACCGGCAGCAGGTCGCGGACCGGCCGGGCGGAGGCGAAGACCAGCCGGTGGCCCGCCCGCTCGCAGTCCTCCAGGGCGGCGAGGATGCGTGCGTCGATCGTCCGCCCGTCGAAGCAGAGCGTGCCGTCGATGTCGAAGACCGTGGTGGGAGCGCTGGAAGTCGTCATCGTGTGATCGTATCCAGCCGCTTCCGCCACCGACCCGCCGCCCGGTGGCGGCCGCCGGTCCGCGTGGCCGGTCAGCCGGGGGTGGTCGGCACGGCGGCCGGCATCCGGTGAACCGATCGGCCCGCCCGCGCTCGTCCGCCGCTTCGGCCACCGGGGTCGGGCCGCAGGTCAGCCCAGTCGCGCCGCCGGCCGCACGGCCCCGTCCGGCGGGCCGGCCGCGCCGTCACCGGACAGTTCCGCGAGGTAGCGCGAGCGCGCCATCGGCACGGCGCCCAGGCTCCGTACGTGCGGCCCGTCCCACTGCGCGTCGAGCAGCCGCCCGCCCGCCTCGGCGAACCGCGCCCCGAGGTCGGCCACGGCGACCCGGGCGGCGTCCGGCCGGCGGTGGAACATCGAGTCCAGGCTCAGCACCGGCCCGACCGCGACCCCGAACACCCCGCCGATCAGCTCCTCCCCCTCCCACACCTCCCCGCTGTGCGCCGCCCCCAGCTCGTGCAGCCGCACCAGAACCTCCGCCAACTCCCCTGTCAGCCAGACGGGTTGGCGCCCCTCGGCGCAGGCCGCCAGCACCCGTTCGAAGGCCTGGTCGGCGCTCGTCCGCCAGCCGGCCCGGTGGCGCAGCCGCCGCGCCAGCCGGCTCCCGATCCGCACGCCGTCGGGCGCGATCACCGGCCGGGGGTCGGGCGACCACCAGGCCAGCGCGTACGGGTCCGCCCCGCCGGGCAGCAGTGCCACCTCCCCCGTCTCGACGTCGCCGCCGTACACGGCCTCGTTGTACGCGCTCGCGTGGACGTCCGCCGCCGGCAGCGGGAACAGCCCGCGCCGGTACGCCGCGAGCAGTTCGTCGGCCCCGAGGGTCCCGCCGAAGGCCACCGGACCGTCCGCGGGCGCGCGGCCGAGGTCGAGCGCGTCCAGCGCGGCGCCGAGGGCCGTCACGGCGAAGCCGCCCGCAGGAAGCCCTCCCGCTCCAGCCCGGCCAGGTAGTGGTCGATCAACTCGGCGCTCACCGGAGGGAGTTCGATGCCGCTCCCGGCCAGCGCCGCATCCGCGTTCGCCCGGTCGAAGAGCGGGAACGTCGGCCGGAAGTACATCTCGCTGATCGACAGCTCCGACCCCGGCGCCCGGTCCACGAACAGCGGGACGAACGGCGCGACGGGGTGCGTCGGGTGCCCGGCGGCGAACCGGACCAGCCCCCGCACCCAGTCCCGGTAGGGCAGTTCGGCGATCCGGTGGCCGCGCGCCCGCAGCCGCCCGGCCAGATCGGCGAGCACCCCCGGCCGCGGCGAGGTGAGGTGGTAGGCCTCGCCGGTGGCGGGCGCGTGGGCGGCGATGTGGGCGACGGCGCGGGCGAACCGGTCGGCGGGAACGAAGTCGAGCAGCAGCCGGACGTCCGGGCTGGTCCCGCTGTCAGCCAGGTAGGCGATCAGCGCGCACAGTTCGGTGCCGGTGTTCATCACCCCGTCCGACAGGTCCCCGGTGACGTCGTTGGTGCGCAGCACGGTGACCGGCAGCCCGGCGGCGGCCGCGTCGTGCAGCAGCCGCTCGGCGACCCATTTGCTCTCGACGTAGCCGACGCCGAGCCGTTCCGGGTGGGCGAGCGGGGTCCGCTCGGTGACCTTCGGGACGCCCGCCGTGCCGAAGCCGGCCAGCACGGCGAGGGTGGAGAGGTAGTGCACCGGGATGCCCCGGCTGTGGCCGGCGAGCCGGACGACCTCCCGGGTGCCGCCGACGTTGGCCTCCCGCAGCTGGTGGTAGGGGTAGAGGAAGTTGACCTGCCCGCCGAGGTGGAAGACCGCGTCCAGTCTTTCGGCCATCCAGTCGAACCGACGGTTCGTCAGGCCCAGTCGTGGCCGGGTGAGGTCGCCGACCAGCGGCACCACCCTCGGGTCGGCGAGGTCGTGCCGCAGGAAGCGCTGCTGCGCGGCCCGCAGCCGTTCCAGCGCGTGTTCCTCGTCCGGCGCGCGGACCAGGCAGTGGATCCGCGCCCGGGTGGTGGCGAGCAGCGCGTGCAGCAGGTGGGCCCCGCAGAAGCCGGTGGCGCCGGTGAGCAGGATCTCGGCGGGGTCGGCCCGGGAGGGCGCCGGGTTCCAGGACTGCCGGACGTCCTCGGCGAGCCGGGCCTCCGCGAACCAGTCGACGGCTCCGTCCCCACCGCCGCGCGCCTCGCCGCCCGGGGTCGCCGCGCGGGCCTCCGGGCGCGCGGCGCCCAGCGCCCGGGCGAAGGCCCGCAGCACAGGTTCGCGCAGCAGCGCGCGGGTGAGCGTCCGCACCTGCCCGACGTCGACGCCGAACATGATCCGGGCCCGCGCCAGCATCTCCATCGCGAGCAGCGAGGTGCCGCCGAGGACGAAGAAGTCATCGTCGGGGCCGACCCGTTCGACCCCGAGCAGCTCGGCCCACAGCTGTCCGACGGCCTCCTCGACCGCCCCCGGGCCCGCCTCCTCCCCGGTCGTGCGCACGGGCTCCGCGGGCCGCACCGGGGCGTGCGGCAGCCGCCGCCGGTCGATCTTCCCCGCGGTGGTGAGCGGCATGGCCTCCAGCGGCACGAACTCGGCCGGCACCAGGTACTCCGGCAGCCGCTCGGCCAGGAACGCCCGGATCCCGGCCGCCCCGCCGGCCGCCCCGGGCGCGAGCGTGTAGTAGGCCGTGAGCGTCCGGCTGCCGTCCGCCGCCCGCCCGTCGGCCGAGACCCGAGCCTGCCGGACGTCCGGGTGCGCGGCCAGGACGGCTTCGGCCTCGGCCGGGTCCACCCGGTGTCCGCGCACCTTCACCTGGTCGTCGAAGCGTCCGAGGATCTCCAGTTGCCCGTCCTCCCGCCAGCGTCCGGCGTCGCCGGTGCGGTACATCCGCTCGCCGGGCAGCGTCGCGTACGGGTCGGGCAGGAAGGACTCGGCGGTGAGGCCGGCCTGCCGCCAGTAGCCCCGGGCGAGGCCGGGCCCGCCGAGGTGGATCTGCCCCTTCTCGCCGGGGCGGACGGGGCGCAGCCGCGCGTCCAGCACGTGCACCCGCACTCCGGGCAGCGGCCGTCCGATCGGCACCGGTGCGGCGGAGGCGCCCGGCCCCGCGCCGAGCAGCTCCGCGGTGACCTCGCAGAGCGTGGAGGTGACGGCCGCCTCGGTGACCCCGTACGCGTTGAGCAGCCGGGCCCCGGGCAGCCGGTCCAGGCAGCGGCGGCAGTCGTCGGCGTGCACGGCGTCCCCGCCGACCACCACGAGCCGCGGCCCGCGCGGGCCGGGCCCGCCGGGCGGGAGCAGGTCGAGCAGGTGGTGCGCGTAGGCGGGGGTGAGGTCGGCGACGGCCAGGTCCAGAGCGGGCAGCCGCCCGGCCAGGTCGGTGGGCGCCCAGGTGCCGCCGGTGTTCCCGCCGCCGCCCAGCACCACGGTCGCGCCGGCCAGCAGCGCGCCGAAGACCTGCTCCAGCGCGGTGTCGGAACCCAGCGCGGCCAGTTGCAGCACGCGTTCACCCGGGCGCAGCCGGTAGGCGTGGACGATCCGGTCGAGGGTGAACAGCAGTGCGCGGTGGGTGACCGGAACGCCCTTGGGGCGGCCGGTCGTGCCGGAGGTGTAGATGAGGTACGCGAGGTCGTCGGGGGCGGCGCCGTCGTCGAGCAGGAAGCCGCCGGGCCGGGCCTCCGGTGCCGGCGCGTGCGCGCCGTCCGGGCTCAACACCTCCGCCCCGGCGGCCCCGTGGAACCCGTCGCCGTCCGCGACGACCACCCGCGCCCCGCTGTCCTCGACCAGCCGGGCCAGCCGTCGCGGCGGGTGGCCCGGGTCCAGCGGCAGGAAGGCGCCGCCCGCCTTGAGCACGGCCAGCCAGGCGGTCACCAGGGCGGCCCCGCGTTCCAGGCAGACCGGCACCACGTGCTCCGGCCCGGTCCCGCGGGCCCGCAGCGCGGCGGCCAACCGGTCGCTGCGCAGGTCGAGTTCGCGGAAGTCGAGGGTGGCGTCGGCGGCGACGACGGCGATCGCCTCCGGGGCGTGCGCCACTCGCGCGCGGAACAGGCCGTGCACCGTGTCCGCGAACCCGGCCGCCTCCCGCGGCACGGGGGTGCCGCCGGCGATGCCCAGCCCGGCCGGGCGCCACTCGCGCTCCACCCAGGCCCGGCAGTCGGCCCGCCCGGCCGGCCCGTACAGCTGCCGCCAGCCGGCCGGGACGGTCAAGTCCCCCGGCCAGATCGCGTACTGACCGTGGCCGTTGCGGACCACGGCGTGACGACCGGAGCCCGCATCCGTTCGTGCGCCCTGTGCGCTGTCTGCTGCGTCATCCACCGGCTTGACCTCGTGCTGTGGCGGCAGAATGCTGGGGAGTGCGACATTTCCGACTATACGCACTCACACCCCTGGGAGGACGTCCGGTCGCACGCCGACCGGGCGCCTCGCCGCTTCGCGAATACGCACACCCGCCGAACCCGGGCCGACCGCGTCCCACCGGCCTCGCCCGTCCCGCCCTCACCCGAACTCCCCTGCCCGACCGGCGGGGTGGTGTCGCGGAGGAGGTAGCCTCGTTGACTCGCCGGCGACAACGCCTGATGGCCTGTTACCTGCTCTGGATGGTGCTGTTCACCGGCATCTACTACGCGAATCCGGGCCAGCGGATCATCTGGTGGACGGGCATCGGCCTCGGCGGCGTCGCCGCCATCGTGGCCGGCGTCCGCCTCAACCGCCCCGCGCACGCGCGGTTCTGGTACGTGCTGGCACTCGCCAACCTCTGCTTCACGGCAGGCGAGGTGGTGCAGGCCGTCCAGTTGGACATCCTGCGCCTGCCCAATCCGTTCCCCTCCGCCGCGGACGGCTTCTACCTGGCCGAGTACGTGCTGTACGCGGTCGGCCTGCTGGGCTTCATCCGCTGGCGCACGGCCCGTCAGGACCGCGCCGGGCTGCTCGACGCGCTCATCCCCACCATCGGGCTGGGCCTGCTCGCCTGGATCTACCTGATCCTCCCGTACGCCCGGAACCCGGACCTCGGCTGGTTCCAGAAGGCCGTCTCGATCTCCTACCCGCTCGGCGACGTCGTCGTCCTGGCCCTGCTGCTGCGGCTGCTGACCTCGCGCGGCGGCAGCTCCCGCTCGCTGCGGCTGCTCGCCGTCGGCGCGCTCGGCCTGCTGGTCTCCGACGTGCTGTACGGGCTGATCCAGCTGCACGGCACCTGGCACATCGGCACGCCCGTCGAACTCGGCTGGGCCGCCTTCTACACCGCCTGGGGCGCGGCGGCGCTGCACCCGTCGATGGTCGAGCTGACCCGGCCGGTGCCCACCCAGCAGCCGGACCTGAGCACCTCCCGGCTGGTGCTGCTCACCCTCGCCTCGCTGATCGCCCCGGCGATCCTGATCATCGAGGCGCTGGCCGGCAACACCAGCAACGCGGGCGTGATCGGCGCCTTCTCCGCCCTGCTGTACCTGCTGGTGCTGGCCCGGCTGGCGGTGGTCGTCTCCGCCCGCCGGCAGGCCGTCGCCCGCGAGCGGACGCTGCGCGAGGCCGGTGCCCGGCTGACCGCCGCCGTCACGGTGGAGCAGGTCGCGGACGCCGCCCAGGCCGCCGCCTCCACCCTGATGCCGACCGAGGCCGGACACGTCGCCCTGCTCACCGTCGCGGAGGCCGGGACGCTGCACGTCCGGCACGCCGAGCGCGGCGCCGACCGGCCCACCCCCGGGGAGGCCGCGCGGTCCGACTCCGACCGGGTGCTCGCGCTCGCGGCCGGCCGCCGGACCCTGCTGCTGCCCGTGGGCTCCCTCGGACTGCGCGGCCCCGACCCGTCCGACGGCGGCTTCCCCGCCCGGCTGGGCCGCATGCCGTTCGCCCTGGTCTGCCCGCTGACCCTCGCCGAGCGCCCCTCCGGCGACCCGCTGATCGGCGCGCTCGTCGTCACCGGCACCGAGCAGGAGCTGACCAGCCTCTGGGGCTCGCTGGAGATCCTCGCCGCCCAGGCGGCCCTGGCCGTCGAGCGGGTGGTGCTGAGCCGGGAGGTCACCCGCCGCAACAGCGAGCTGTACTTCCGCACCCTGGTGCAGAACGCCAGCGACGTCATCCTGATCCTCGACCCGGACGACGGGGTGCGCTACGCCTCGCCCTCCGCCGGGACGGTGCTCGGCCACCCGGACCTCGCGGGCACCCCGCTGACCGACCTCGTCCCGACCGAGGACAGCGGGGAGGTCGCCGGGGCGCTGGCCCGGATGCGCGGGGCGGGCGGTCCGCCGCGCGGCGAGCAGCCCCGCGAGCACTGGCGGCTGCTGCGCCGGGACGGCACCACGATCGAGGCCGAGGTCCGCTCCGACGACCTGCGCGCCGACCCGACCGTCGGCGCCCTGGTGCTCACCCTGCGCGACGTGACCGAGCAGCGGCGGATGGAGCGCGAGCTGACCCACCGGGCCTTCCACGACGCGCTGACCGGCCTGGCCAACCGGGTGCTGTTCCTGGACCGGGTCGGGCACGCGCTGTCCCGGGGCGAGCGCAGCGGGGCCGTGACCGGGGTGCTCTTCATCGACCTGGACGACTTCAAGGTGGTCAACGACACCCAGGGCCACGCGGTCGGCGACGAGCTGCTGGTCGCCGTCTCGCTGCGGATCTCCACCGCGCTGCGCGCCTCGGACACCGCCGCCCGGCTCGGCGGCGACGAGTTCGCCGTACTGGTGGAGGACGCGAGGCGGCCCGCCGACGTGGACACCATCGCGGCCGGGGTACTGGCGGTGTTCGCCGAGCCGTTCAAGCTCACCTCGGGCGCGGTCCGGGTGACGGCCAGCATCGGTGTGGCCACCACCGAGGACAGTGTGGACGCCACCGAGCTGCTCGCCCACGCCGACCTCGCGCTCTACTCCGCCAAGGCGGCCGGCCGCCGCCAGTGGCGCCACTACCGGCCGGCCCTCCAGACCGGGATGGTGGAGCGGCACGAGCTCAACGAGCACCTGGACTCGGCGATCGCCGAATCGGCCTTCCAGCTGTACTACCAGCCGATCGTCGACCTGCGCTCGGGCGATCTGGTCTCCTTCGAGGCCCTGGTCCGCTGGCCCCACGACCGGCGCGGCATGGTGCCGCCGGACGAGTTCATCGCCCTCGCCGAGGAGAGCGGCCAGATCGTCCCGCTCGGCGCCTGGGTGCTGGAGCGGGCCGCCCAGGAGGTCGCCGCCTGGCAGGCCGCGAGTTCGCGGGCCCGTACGGCGGCCGGCCGGCCCCCGCTGCGGGTCAACGTCAACGTCTCGGCCCGGCAGTTCCGCGACGCCGGCTTCGTGGACGTGGTCCGCCACGCCCTGGCCGACTCCGGCATCGACCCTCACACCCTCGTCCTGGAGCTCACCGAGTCCGTGCTGATGCGCCGCGACGACCGCGTCCACGCCGACATGGCCACCCTGTCCGGCCTCGGCGTCGGGATCGCCATCGACGACTTCGGCACCGGCTACTCCTCCCTGTCCTACCTGCGCGAGTTCCCGATCTCGCTGCTCAAGATCGACAAGTCCTTCATCGACGGCCTCGGCCACTCGCCCCAGCAGTACGCCCTGGTCGAGGGCATCACCCGGATCGCCGACACCCTCGGCGTCCAGGTCATCGCCGAGGGCATCGAGCACGCCGACCAGCGCGACCTGCTCGCCGCCATGGGCTGCCCGCTCGGCCAGGGATACCTCTTCGCCCGCCCGATGGACTCCCGCCAGGCCCGCGCCCTGGTCCGCCGGACCTCCTACGAACCGGCCTGAACGCCGCCCTCCCGCCCCTTGCGCCACTCCTCGCGCGGGGCGCGCGACAGCAGGGTGAGCAGCCCGGCGGCAGCGAGGAACGCGCCCGAGCGGAGGCCAAGGCTCCTTGGCC
>NZ_JBHUAF010000313.1:0-10160 GCF_042789895.1 Kitasatospora sp. NPDC056783 | reverse complement strand
GTTCAGCATCCGGCCCAGTCCGGCGTGCGGAGCCGCACAGTCCTCCGACGGCAGGGCGATCGGACGTGTGCGCGTGAAGTCCGTCGAGGCGCGCACCTGATCGCCGATCGAACGGCCCGCTTCCGTGACGGCGGCCGGTGGCGGCGGCCGTTTCGCAGCTCTCCTGGTAACGAGCCACCAGAGTGCCGACGAGGTCGAGGATCTCCAGTACTGAAGGAGGAAGCGGCGAGGTCATACGACAATGACCTCGACTATCTTGGCTCGCGGCGTCCGGGGCGCGATGCGGGTGGTTCCTGTGCGGTCAGGTCCAGCGACGGCCGTGCTCGAGGAGCCTGCTGTGAGCGGCCGACATCTGGGAACGAGTGACGTCTCCCTCCCGTGTGGCGAGGTACGTGGTGGTGATCGGCGGCACCTCGGGTCTGAGCAGGGGGACCAGCGCGCCTTGGGCGACGTCGTCGGCACAGAGATAGGTGGGAAGCACGGCGATGCCGACCGAGGCCTTGACGGCGGCGAGTACGGCCCGTTGATCGGGAACCACCGCATCGGGTGCCGCGGACACTTCGGCGTGGAAGACCGACCACCAGTAGTGGTCGATGAGCGGTAAGGACTCGGCGCAGGCGATCAGGTGACGGCCCCCGAGGATTTGCGGAGCCTTGCGGGCGAGATGCTCCTCGGGGATCGTCCGCGCGACGTCGGGATGGGCGACCAGACTCCACTCCTCGTCGTAGAGGGGTAGCGCGCTGATCCCCGTCACGCGGGGGCGCGTCCGGGCGACAACGATGTCGAGCTCGCCCGCGGTCAGCTGGGAGAGCAACGCGTCGGACAGCGCGGGAGTCGCGCGTAACTGCACACTGTCCGGGAGGAGATCGGCGAGCACGGGCAGGATCCGGTCGCTGATCAGGTCACCGGGAGCACCGATCCGGATCCTGCCGGGCGGGCCACCGCTACTGGAATAGCGCTGTAACACGAAGTTGAGGGCATCGACCGGGCCCTCGGCGTCATGCGCG
Source organism: Kitasatospora sp. NPDC056783 (assembly GCF_042789895.1). NCBI lineage: Bacteria > Bacillati > Actinomycetota > Actinomycetes > Kitasatosporales > Streptomycetaceae > Kitasatospora > Kitasatospora sp. NPDC056783. The sequence goes on along the minus strand of NZ_JBHUAF010000313.1, from coordinate 9,153 downwards.
AGGGAATCGGCGGCCGGCGTGGGTTTGGACCCGGTGGCCTGACGCACGAACAGACGCGTCCCGACCCTCTCCTCCAGCAGCCGGATCTGATGCGTGACCGCAGGCTGCGAGATGTGCAGTTTCCGGGCCGCACCCCCGAAGGATCCCGTCCGGTAGACCTCCATGAAGGTACGGAGCCAGCCCGGGTTGAGCGGCTCCGCCTCCTCCCGGTGCACCTGCGCCTGTGCACGTTGCCGCGAGTGAGATGTCGTGTCTGTTGCGAGTACGCGTGGAGAAGACATGTGGATCTCCATGAAGTCAACAGGTCGGTCGTGGTGTGGGGAGAAGGGGGCCGTGTCGTTCGATGTCCTCCCGCCCGATGGCGAGCCGCCGCGCTGCGGGCCGGGCACGGAGAGGAAGCAGTCCGAGGGCGGGGGAACGAGAAGCCGCACAGGCTCCACTGCTCCGCGGCTACGACAAGGAGGCTGCACGCCCGGGAAGCCGGGGGCCGTGTCTCCAGAAGAGGACCGATTCCCCAGGTCCGGGCGGCAAGGCGTGCTGTGTCGGCGAGGTCGAGATCGTAGGCGTCGGCCGTTGGGCGAGTGGCGAAGCGGACCTCGAACTCGACGGGGTGCACGCCGGGTGAGGGGCGGCAAGAGGAAGGAGCGACCCGGCAGCGCGCCGAGCGCGTGGTTCCTCGGATCGCGCCTGAAGGCGCGGGCGAGTGGCGTGGTTGCCTCGGATGCGCACCTCGGTGCCGCAGGAAACGTTCGAGCCGGCTGACGAGATCACCCGTGCCGGGCGGCGCCGAGGCCGGAAAGGAGCTTCTCTCGTGCGAGGAGGCGGTGGAGACGGGGATCCCGACAGGGCATTCGAGGGGGAACGCCGATGACGAAAGTTAAGACTCCGTATCAGATCTCCACATTTTCTGCGTATATGATGGTCTTTCAATGCTCCCCGTTTCCCCGTCCATAGCACTGTCCCCTTCTGCCCATGGTCCAACAGGGGCGTCCTAATCGAAAGGTCCCTGTCTCGGCCACATGGCCGATTGAACCCATTGCCCGGTACTGTCCGTTCAGTCGGCAAAACTCACGAGTTGGGCACAGAGGAAGGCCTGGGTTCTGCCGGTCGCCCCAAGTTCGGGGCAGATGCCGCCGCGGTGGTTCTCCACGGTCCTCTCGGAGGCGTTGAGCCTGCGCGCGATGTGCCGATTCCCGGTCCACCGGTCGGTGTACTTTCTCGGTCGCGACCTCGGGGTCCACCACGAGGCCCTGCGCAACTGGATCCGCCAGGACGAGGCGGACCGGTACAACACCCGCCGCATCCAAGAACGCCTTGGCCGGCTCAGCCCCGACGACTACGAGGCCAGGTACCACGCCGGCCAGGCGACGGCCGAAGGCCGACTGGTCACCTACGGCGCCTCGTCCCGGCAGCCGGCCTCCGCGATCCCTCCGAGCCGACTCGCGGTGGACAGCATCACCGTCGCCGGCTTCTGGCTCGTCCCGCTCCTCGCCAGGGACGGCGCCGACAGCGTGGCGCTGGCGGAGCTGCTCGACCTCACGGCACGGAGTCGCCTACGGCCCCTGGTCGGAGCGGAGTACGACCTGCCCCGGGCCCGCGACGCGCACGAGGACCTACTCGGGCGCCGATCGAAGGGCAAACCCGTTCTCCGCCCGTGAGTGGACGTCACTGGCGTCGGCTCGTCAGGGTGACGTCGGGATATCGAGGGTGAGGGCGGTTCCGGCGATGAAGCCGTCGAGAAGTCCGGGCCGGTACCGGAGGCGGCGGACACCTGTCGGGTGCCTGGCGGAACGCGACGTGCGAGAGAAGCGAACGAGTACGTGGTCGGCGGGAAATGGCCGCACGCCTGGACGCCCCCCGCGCCCGCCGGGCTGACCCCGCCGCGAAGCCTTCCGTCCGTGTCCCCGACAGGCCCGTCGATCAGCGGCCCGGCATCTGCGGGCAGGCCGCATCGGCGTTCCTGCCGACCTGAGGCCTTCGCCGGACCTTCCCAGGCCCGCAAAGCAGAAATCCCGTCCAGATGTGTCATCTGGACGGGATCTCGTGAACCTTCCACGACCTGAGTCGCGAACGGCCCGTTGGGTGGAGCTGAGGGGATTCGAACCCCTGACCCCCTCGATGCGAACGAGGTGCGCTACCGGACTGCGCCACAGCCCCAACAAGAAGAAACTTTAGCACCTTTCGGAGGGGGTCTGTGACCACCCCCCGGATCGCGGTGCCGGTCGGGGGGTGGCCCGGGTCAGACCTCAGGTCATTCGTTGGCCGCGCGCGGGCGCGACTCGGGGGCCTGCGGCTCGGCGTACTGGTCGAACAGCGGGGTCTTGCGGGACTCCGCGGGACGGCCGGCGGTCCAGGTGCCGGGCGCCGACAGGTCGAGGCCGCGGGAGACCCTGGGGGCGACCGGAGCGGTCACGTAGGTCGGCCGCGGGACGGGCACCGGCTCCCAGGAGTCCGGGCCGGCCGCGCCGCGCTCGCGCATGCCGTCGACCCACTCCTCGTGCTCGGTCGCCTCGGCCACCGCGGAGGCCGAGGGCACCACGACGGTGGCCTGCTCCGGGTCGACCGCCAGCCGCAGGTGCGGACGGCGGGCGGCCCGACCCTCGGCGGGCGGAGCCGGGGCGGGCTCCGGGGCGGCGGGGGCCTCGGCCGGGGCCGGGCCGGCCGCCGGGGCGGCGGCGCGCTGCTGCTCGCGCTTGCGCAGCCGCTCGGCCGCCTGGGCGGCCCGGACCCGGTCGAGCTTCACCTCGTACCGCTGGCGCTCCAGCTTGCGCAGGTGGCCGATGTACAGGGTGAGGAGGACCGCCGGGACCGCCGGGACCCAGAGGAAGGCCAGTCCGGCCACCGCGGCGACCACCGCGCCGAGCGCGAAGGACAGGAAGAGGGCGGTCACCATCCGGCGCCGGCGGGCCAGCAGCCGCGCCCGGCGCTCGCTGCCGGCCTGCGGCTCGGGCACCGGCCGCTCGGCCGGCCGCTGCGCCGGGGGTTCGGGCTCCCGCGCGGGGTCGCCGGAGGCGGCCTCGTCCCGTTCGGGAGGGCCGTCGTTGCTCTGCTCGTCGTCACGCGGTTCGTCGCCCAGGGCCCGGGCCGCCCGCCGCTCCAGCGCCGAACGCCCGGCCAGCAGGCGGATGGCGGTGCTGAAGCGTTCCGTCGGGCGCGCCTCGTTGAGTTCGTCCTGCCTGCGGAGCCACATCGGCACCAGATAGGCGGCCCAGGCCCCTACGATGACGGCGTAGATAAGGCCGCTACTGCTCACGATTCACACCGTACGGGCGGTGGGGAAGCGCTGGCAGCAATTTGGTGCGGCGTGTCGTGTGATCAAGCTGATTCTCCGACTATTTTGCCGGCATTTGTGATGGTCCGGCGTCGTGGCGATGCCATATCGATATTTTATTCGAACATACATTCAATTACCGGGCCGACGGCCCGAACTGAGCGCCCGCCAGCGCGCCAGCACCCCTTCCGGCACCTCCTCGGCGGTCAACGCGTAGACGAGGTGGTCCCGCCAGTCACCGTCGATGTGGAGATAGCGCGGACGGATTCCCTCCGAGCGGAAGCCGAGCTTCTCCACCACCCGTCGGCTCGGGCCGTTCTCCGGGCGGATGCAGACCTCGATCCGGTGCAGTCCCAGCGTGTGGAAGCAGTAGTTCACCGCGAGCGCGACGGCCGTCGGGATGATCCCCCGGCCGGCCACCGACTCGTCCACCCAGTACCCGATGTTCGCCGAGCACATCGATCCCCAGGTGATCCCCCCGACGGTCAACTGGCCGACCAGCCGGCCCTGGTGGACCACGACGAAGGGCAGCATCCGGCCGGCCGAGGCCTCGCCCCGCAGGAAGCGGACCATCTGCCGGTAGGTCGGCCGGGGGCCGGCGGCCCGGCCGGCCGGGCCGGGCGGCACGGTGGCCTCCCAGCGGCGCAGCCAGTCCCGGTTGCGGTGGCTCACCTCCTGCCACTCGCGCTGGTCGCGGACCCGGATCGGGCGCAGCACGACCTCCCCCTCGTGGAGCTCTACCGGCCAGCCGGCGTTCAGTGCCCTCTCCCGGATGCTGGAGCCCCGGTCGCCGGGGCGTCGGGCCGGGGGTGGTCCCCGCCGCCGAGCTGGTCGACGGCGTGGGCGAGCAGCGGTTCCAGGACGGCCAGGCCGTCCCTGACGCCGCCGCTCGATCCCGGCAGGTTGACGATCAGGGTACGTCCGGCGAGACCGGCGAGCCCGCGGGAGAGCGCCGAGGTCGGCACCTTCTCCCGGCCGTACGCACGGATGGCCTCGGCGATCCCGGGGACCTGGCGGTCGATCACCCGGGCGGTCATCTCGGGGGTGAGGTCCGTCGGCGAGATGCCGGTGCCGCCGGTGGTCAGCACCACGTCGTAGCCGGCCGCGACGGCCTCGCGCAGCACGGCCTCCACCGGTTCGCCGTCCGGCACGACCCGGGGGCCGTCCGCGGTGAAGCCCATCGCGGTCAGGCCTGCCACCAGCAGCGGGCCGCCCTTGTCCTGGTAGACCCCGGCCGAGGCCCGGTTGGAGACGGTGACGGCCAGCGCCTTCCCGGCCGGGGCCTGTCCGGTCGGAGCCCCCGCGGCCGGGGCCGTCACGCGTCCACCTCCGCGGCGAACCAGTCACCGCTCTTGCCGCCGGTCTTGCTCAGCACCCGGACCGATTCGATCGTGGCGCCCTTGTCCACCGCCTTGACCATGTCGACGACGGTCAGCCCGGCCACCGCCACGGCCGTCAGCGCCTCCATCTCGACGCCGGTGCGGTCGGAGGTCTTCACGGTGGCGGTGATCTCGACCGCGTCGTCCGCGACCGCGAGGTCGACCTTGACGCCGGAGACCGCGATCGGGTGGCAGAGCGGGATCAGTTCCGGGGTCTTCTTGGCGCCCATGATCCCGGCGATCCGGGCCACCGCGAGGGCGTCGCCCTTGGGCACGCCGTCACCGCGCAGCAGCGCGACCACCTGCGGGGAGACCCGCACCCGGCCGGCCGCCACGGCGGTGCGCGCGGTGGCGGCCTTCTCGGAGACGTCGACCATCCGGGCCGCGCCCTGGTCGTCGACGTGGGTGAGGCGGTCGCCGGGGGGAGGTGTCGTCACGGGTAACTCCAGGGGCGAGCAGGTCGAATACCGCGCTACCGTACCGCTCCCCGGTCCGGCGGACCGATCAGGAGTCCAGCAACACCACGTCCACCTCGCTGCCGGCGGGCAGTTCGGTGACGTCCTCGGGGACGGTGATCAGGCAGTTCGCCCGGGCCAGCGCCCCGACCAGGTGGGACCCGGCGCCGCCCACCGGCTCGACCGTGCCGTCCGCCGCCGAGTGGCGGCCGCGCAGGAACTGCCGCCGGCCGGCCGGGGAGCGCAGTGCCGCCGGGCAGAGCGCGCGGACGACCGGGCGGTGCACGTCGGCGGCGCCGAGCATGGTGCGGATGACCGGGCGGACGAAGAGTTCGAAGGAGATGTAGGCGCTCACCGGGTTGCCGGGCAGGGCGAGCAGCGGCACTCCGGCCGAGCCGCCGATCCGGCCGAAGCCCTGGGGCTTGCCCGGCTGCATCCGCAGCTTGCGGAAGTCGACACCGGCGGCTCCGCCGCGGGCCGTGCCCCCGTAGGTCTCGAAGACCTCCTTGACCACGTCGTACGCGCCGACGCTGACCCCGCCGCTGGTGACGATCAGGTCGGCCCGGCCGAGCTGCTCGTCCAGGACGGCGCGCAGCCTCTCGGCGTCGTCCGGGACGGCGCCGACCCGGTAGGCGATGGCACCGGCCTCCTGGGCGGCCGCGGTGAGGGTGAAGCTGTTGGAGTCGGTGATCTGCCCGGGGCCGACCGGCTCGCCGGGCTGGACCAGCTCGCTGCCGGTGGACAGCACCACGACCCGGGGGCGCGGGCGGACCTTCACGGTGGCCCGGCCGACCGCGGCGAGCAGCCCGAGCTGGGTGGGGCCGAGCCGGGTGCCGGCCTTCAGGACGGTGGTGCCGGCCGTGACGTCGCTGCCGCGGCGGCGGATGTGCGCGCCCTCGGCGACCGGGCGCAGGACGCGGACCTCCTCGTCCGGGACGGGCGCGGTCATCGCGGCGGCGGCCACGCCGGTGCCGGTGCCGCCGTCGGTCCACTCGACCGGGGCGACGGCCTGGGCGCCGGGCGGCAGCGGGGCACCGGTCATGATCCGGACGGCCTGGCCGGGGCCGACCCTCGGCAGCTCGCCGGCGCCGGCCGCGATGTCGCCGACCACCGGGAGCACCGACGGGTAGACGCCGGTGGCGCCCTCGGTGTCGGCAGTGCGGACCGCGTACCCGTCCATCGAGCTGTTGTCGAAGGGCGGCAGGTCGCCGTCGGCGGTCACGTCCTCGTCGAGCCGGCAGCCCTGGGCATCGAGCAGCCGGAGCTCGATCGCGGGCAGCGGGCCGACCGCGGCCAGCACGTCGGCGAGGTGCTCGTCGACCGTCCACAGGCGCGGGGCCGCCGGTGCCGGGTCCGTTCCGGCGTCGCAGCAGGCGCTGGGCGTGGTGCTGTGCTCGGTGGACCCGGTCATCGGCGGCTCGCTCTCTGTCGTGGTCGTCCTGCGTCGGTCCTGCGTCAGTCCTGCATCTCGGTGCCGACGAACTCCCGCAGCCAGGAGCGGAACTCCGGGCCCAGGTCCTCGCGTTCGGCGGCCAGTCGGACGATAGCGCGCAGGTAGTCGGCGCGGTCGCCGGTGTCGTAGCGGCGGCCCTTGAAGAGCACCCCGTGCACCTGGCCGCCGTCGGCCGCCTCACGGGCGGTCAGCTCGCGCAGCGCGTCGGTGAGCTGGATCTCGCCGCCGCGGCCGGGCGGGGTCTCCCGCAGCACGTCGAAGACCAGCGGGTCGAGGACGTAACGGCCGATCACCGCGTAGTTGGACGGGGCCTCGCCGGGCTCGGGCTTCTCGACCAGGTCGGTCACCTGGAAGACGTCGTCGCCGAAGCCGTTCGCCTTGACGGCGGCGCAGCCGTAGAGGTGGATCTGGGAGGGGGCGACCTCCATGAGGGCGACGACCGAGCCGCCGAGCTCCTGCTGCACCTCGATCATCCGGGAGAGCAGCGGGTCGCGCGGGTCGATCAGGTCGTCACCGAGCAGGACGGCGAAGGGCTGGCCGGCGACGTGCTGCTCGGCGACCGAGACGGCGTGGCCGAGGCCCTTGGGGTCGCCCTGGCGGACGTAGTGCATGTTGGCCAGCTCGACGGACTCGCGGACCCGGGCCAGGCGCTGCTCGTCGCCCTTGCGGACCAGCAGCTCCTCCAGCTCGTAGGCGCGGTCGAAGTGGTCCTCCAGGGCCCGCTTGTTGCGCCCGGTGACCATCAGTATGTCGGAGAGCCCGGCGGCGGACGCCTCCTCGACGACGTACTGGATCGCCGGCTTGTCGACGACCGGGAGCATCTCCTTCGGGGTGGCCTTGGTCGCCGGGAGGAAACGGGTGCCCAGTCCGGCCGCGGGTACCACGGCCTTGGTTACCGGAACTCGGGGGTTGGTCGTCGTCATGCGTTTACCTTACTCAGGCACGTTTTCGCCAGGCCGAGCGCCGTCGGACGGCTAGGACAGCACGTCGCGGGGCCCGGCCGCAGTGGCGGCCGTATGGGTCGCGACCGGCTGGTCGAGGGGGTTCCGGCCGGCACAGGCCGACAGACTACCGGGCTTTGCGGAACGGTCGTGTTCGCCGTCCGGACGGTGGCCGGGGCCCTGGACGCCCTGTTCGGAGCGGTCGGTTCGGGGGCGTTCCGACTCCCCGGGGTGCTCTGCCGGGAGCCGCCAGCAGTCGCCGCCGGCCGCCCGGGCCGCGGCGAGCGCCGCGTCGGCCGCGCGCAGCAGGACGGCCGCGTGGGTGCCGTCCTCGGGCAGGACGGCGATGCCGCAGGCGGCGGTGAGGCCGTTGCCGGCGGCGGGGCGGGACTCGCGCGGACCGGAGGACCAGTCCAGCAGCAGGTGCCGGCGCACCGACCAGACCAGCCGCTCGGCGACCTGGGCGGCGCCCTCGGCGCCGGTGTCCGGCAGCACCACCAGGAAGTCCTCGCCGCCGTAGCGGCCGAGGGTGTCGGCCCGGCGGATCTCCATCGCGAGCCGCTGGGCGAGGTCGCGCAGCACCGCGCCCGCCCGGCCCCGGCCGTGCTCGGCGACGACCGCGTCGAAGCCGCTGATGGCGAGCATCAGCACGGCGAGCGGGCGGGGGCCGTCGGCCTGCTCGGTGTGCTCGGCGCGGCGGGCGCGTTCGATCTCCCGGTCCAGGGTGAGCTGGAGGTGGCGGTAGTTCCACACCCCGGTGAGCGGGTCGCGGGAGGCGGTGCGTTCCAGTTCGGCGCAGCGCTCCTCCAGTTCGGCGATCCGCCCGCGCAGCCGCTCGGCCCCGGCGGCGGCCCCGGCCCGCTCCCGCCTGCCGCGCAGTCCGAGGGCGGTGGCGCCGGCCAGCGCGGGGACGCTCAGTGCGGCCAGGGACTGGACCAGCAGCGGGGTGGTCAACGGGGGCGCCCTTTCGCGTGTCAGGCTCTGCGCGTCGGTGGTGTGGGGAACCAGGGCGCGGAGACCAGGAGGACCGGATGCACGGCGATCACATGCACAACGAGAAGAGCGGCCTGAGGGCACGGCTGTTGACGGAACGCCGTGCGCTGACCGCCGAGCAGCGGGCCTCGGCGGCCGACGGGCTGGCCGGGCACGCCGGGGAGCTGGCCGGTCCGGGCGCCACGGTGGCCGCGTACGTCTCGGTGGGCGCCGAGCCCGGGACCCGTCCGCTGCTGGACGCGCTGCGGGCGCGCGGGGTGCGGGTGCTGCTGCCGGTGCTGCTGGCGGACAACGACCTGGACTGGGCCGAGTACGCGGGGCCCGGAGCGCTGGCCCCGGCCGGGCGGGGACTGCTGGAGCCGGTCGGCCCGCGGCTGGGGCCGCGGGCGGTGACGGAGGCCGCCGTGGTGCTGCTGCCGGGACTGGCGGTGGACCGCTCCGGGCTGCGGCTGGGCCGTGGCGGCGGCAGCTACGACCGGGTGCTGGACCGGCTGGCGCGGGCGGGCGCGCGGCCGGTGCTGGCGGTGCTGCTGTACGAGCACGAGTTGCTGGAGCGGGTGCCGGCCGAGCCGCACGACCGGCCGGTGGACCTGGCGGTGCTGCCCTCGGGGGTGCGCGAGCTCGGCTGAGGACGGCGGCGGCCCCGCTCCCGGGTCGGGAG